>JBDLIX010000066.1:0-28405 GCA_039714655.1 Bacteroidota bacterium | reverse complement strand
TTTCTCTCCTTTCCTCGAAAATGAAACGGTAACATTTCCGGAGCTGTCCAATTTCAACTCTTTGGTAGTGGCTATTTGCTTTGCTTCCCCGGAATTTTCAACTGGTATAATAAGCGTGGCGACTATTGTTTTGTTTTCTTTTGATTTTATCTCAGTGTCAAAATAATCCACCCAGAAAGATTTGTTGGTTGCATTTATATAATGGCAGGCATGTTTTCCAGGTTGTACTTTAAGTTCTTCTTTTAATAGTGGTATTAAGGCCATTTTACCACTCTTTCCTTCCAAAAATACAAGGTCATCCTGAACCTCAAAATCAACTCCGGGATGAAAACGGACTTCAATTTCTGAGCCTGGTTCAGCATCAATCTCATCTACAACTACTGTTACTTCCGGTTTATCAAGAACGATATGTCTTTTCCATTCTTTAAGCTCTTTATTTGGATATGCTTTGGTAGGGTTCATTCGAACATAATCGCGCTTATCTGAAGTTCTGAATTCTTCAACATCACCACCTGCTTCCAAATTCCAGGATTGTTTTCTTAGTTTTCCTGAAATCTGTTTTTCACCGTTAACAAAAACCACATTATGTCCGATACTTGAGGCTTGCGGATAATCGAATCGCATATTGTCAAAGTATTTTTCATCGTAACTCCCACTTCCAATATCCCGGATGAAATATTCTTTTTGCCAGTGCACCACGAAATGGCCAATATCGAGATGTCCATGATGTGGATCGTTATTCATCCCGGCTTTGCCAGCTACCATAACCTTTTCAGGACTCTTAAAATCACTTCGCATCACCCACCAATCGATGGTTTTAAAGTGAATGGAAGCGCTTTTAGGAGGAGTTGGTTTCAATTCGGACTGGGGCCAGATAATATCAAAAATATCATTTCCTTCACCCCAAAATTCATTTCTGTACCATGCTGCCTCTTTGCTGTTGGTTTCAGCAGCCAGTTTATTTATTAAATGAGTACTGCCAATGTAGCGGCTACCTCCTGAATCCTCAAAATTGAGTGAACCTCCTCCGGCCAGTGAGATATATATGGGGAAATTAACCGGATTACTTTTCAATCGTTTATTTTGAAAAAGGTTATATTTTGATTTGGTTAGACGTTTAAGTGCATCAGCAAAAAAAGTGGATGTGTGAACTCCATAATTCCAGTAGCCGCCTCCTTCCTGCCAGCCTCCGGATTCACCCAACTCATTCAACATGCTGTTTATTCTGTTGTATGATTCAGCCACGATGTCGGTCAATTGCGGATTTTCGGTAAGCAATGTAAGTCCGGTTAATCCGACACCCGAATTACACACACCACACCAGTTACATCTGTAGGCTGTGGCCCACCAGTGAAATTCGTAATCCCCCCTGACGCGTGTCACAACTTTTTCGATTAATGCGCCCCGTATCCTGTCTCGCTGAGCTTCATTTAGAGCCGGGTAAAGCCAGTCATACACCGCAGCCATTATACGTCCTGCATCTCCGTTACGATGATCGAAATTGAAATTTACCTGGTCATCCGGCACATTCCAGGGCATGATACGGGAATAGATGATTGGAAATTCATGTGCCCGCACAGTCCAGGTGGTGAGATCGCAAAATGCATCAGCAAATTCGAAAGCTTTATCAGCATATTTTTGCTCCCCGGTCATTTGATAAAGAAATGCCAGCGCGTATGCATTATTTTGGTTGGTACTGTAGTAACGTTCGTATTTCCCATCCCGGTCCTGTTCCGACCAATTAGCACGGGTATTCTTCCCCTGGGGGGGGATGATTTGTTCCACAGGCATATGGATATACATGTTGCATTGAGCCCGCAATTTCTCAAAAATATGTTGAGATTCAGGATCAGATTCAATTCGCTGCAGTAGTTCCTGTTTCTCCTCCTCTGTGAAGTAGAGGTAAGGATGTTGCAGTGACTTTATATCAATGGCTTTGTCAATATCATCTTTATTGACCTGAGCTGATAATAGTAAGGGGAATGCAAGTGCAATTAGAAAGAGAGAACATCTTAAGTAATTCATAGCTATTGAATATTGGATTGCTGTGGAATATTAGATTGCTCTGGAATCATCATAGGTGAAGATAAACGTTTGTCTTCAATTCCCCGCCCTGGGAGTTTGATAAAGTGGCAGGAAGAAGATACTCAATAATTTTTAACTTAGAGTTCTATGGAAATCATCCGGAATATTGGTTTGGGTTTGTTAATGGCAACTTCATTTGTCTCAGGTTGTTCATCTGCAGCCAATACAAAGCAAAATGTAAAGCCAAATATTGTTTTTGTTATGGTTGATGACATGGGATGGAAAGATGTTGGTTTTATGGGCAGCAACTATTATGAGACGCCGAATATCGATAAGTTAAGCCGTCAGGGTATGATATTTACAAATGCCTATGCCAATGCTCCCAATTGTGCTCCCACAAGAGCCTGTTTAATGACCGGTCAATATACACCCAGGCATGGTATTTATACCGTTAATAATCCTGACCGGGGAGAATCAAGATACCGCAAATTAATACCTGCACCCAATACTACCACACTTGACAATAGTTTTGTAACGTTGGCTGAAACCATGAGATCTGCCGGATACCGGACTGGTATGATGGGGAAATGGCACCTTGGCGAAGGAACAGAGACAGGTCCTGAAGGTCAGGGTTTTGATATTAATATTGGAGGTTGCCACAAAGGCCATCCGGCTACTTATTTTAGTCCATATAAGAATGTATTTATTGAAGATGGTCCCGAAGGTGAATACCTTACAGACCGGATGACAGATGAGGCTCTCAAATTCATTGAAGAATCCAAAGAAGAACCCTTTTTCCTCTATCTTCCCTATTATGCAGTTCATACTCCCATACAGCCCAAACCGGACATTAAGAATAAATATACCGGAAAACCTGCTGACGGGAAGCAAAACAACCCTGCCTATGCAGCCATGGTAGAAACAGTTGATGCCGGAGTTGGCAAAATTATGAATAAACTTGATGCGCTGAGGTTAACCAAAAATACCGTTGTGATCTTCTTTTCCGATAATGGCGGTGTAGGCGGCATAACGGATATGAGTCCTCTGAGAGGTTCTAAAGGGATGTTGTATGAAGGCGGGATCAGAGAACCTATGGTAGTACGGTGGCCGGGAACAATAGAGTCCGGAACTCATTGTGACGTGCCTGTTATCGGTATCGATTTTTATCCTACCTTTTTGGAAATCGCGGGTATTGAAAAACCTGAAGAGCTGATACTGGACGGGGAAAATATCCTGCCCCTGTTTACAGGTGGTGGGGAATTCAGTGAAAGAGCGATCTTCTGGCATTTTCCGGCCTATCTGGAAGCTGGTAAGAGATTATTACCGGATTTAACCTGGCGTACAACCCCCGTCAGTGTGATACGGGACGGTGATTGGAAATTACTGGAATTTTTCGAGGATGGACATCTTGAGTTGTATAATCTTAAAAAAGATATAAGCGAATCCAACAATCTGGCAGAACAAATGCCAGAGCAAGCAAAATCTCTCCATAAAAAGTTATTAAACTGGAGAGTAAAAGTAAATGCTCCGGTTCCTTCAGAATTGAATCCGGATTATAACCCAGAATAGAAATTTTAGTAAGACATCGAAAAAACCCATCGTCTTTGACAATGGTCAGGTAAATTTGGCTACGCCGTTGACTAAATTTCTTAAAAACCGACCCTGGTGTCGATTTCATAAAGACAGGAAGTCACAGGATGGTAACTAAGATTAATTTACCGCTTCCAGCACAAAGAAAGCCAGTTCTGATGGTTCCAGTGAATCAGTGGTTAAATATTTATGATTAAGTATTAATGTCCGTCAAACCAATCCTGCTACACCTTGAATTAAATAATCTCAGGTAATTTTCTTTCATGTTATCAGACAGGAATGATTGATCAATCAATTTTTTTGCGTCATTCATTCTCCGCTTAAAACGCCTGTACACTCCCTGAACCTGCTTCTGATTTAAACCCATACCCATACCGAATTGGTCAAATGCTTTCCTGGTCAGTTCTGATTTTTTTCCGGATAATGCAAGAGCCACTTCTTCCTTATCAGAGGGAAGCACAATCGTGACATTCAACAGATCATATGCCGGAGCCAGGATCCAACCCGAACTTGTTTCAATCATGGAGAAGTTCTTTAAATGCATATCGCTGTTTCCGGTTAAATAGCAAAACACGACCAATTCAAAGTACAACATCTTATCCAGCATGCTGTTGGCTGAGTGTAATCCGACCGCTTTCCCAACTTTCTCGTAGGAGCCCCTGTATTTATCAAAAGCTTCCAGAATCTGAAACATGTCTATCATATGGATTTTATCGCCATCCTTTGTTCTGTCCACTCTCCGGGTTATGTATGACAACTCCCCGGATTTCAGCCGGATAAGATTTGAGGGTACCGTTTTTATCCCAAAAGCACCGGCAATTCTCATTGTTACATGTTCATTCTGGGGAAGCTCAGGATACTCAACGGTAGGAGGTTTGAGAGTATAATTCCCTCCCAGCGCTCCGACAACCGTTAGCCTGAAGCGTCCCCTATCCTCAATTTCTCTTACCAGGGACATGGAAAGCTTCGGCTGAAAACCCGGTACTGAAACACTTCTTTCAACCACATGCTTTGCCAGATCAGCCATCTGGTCAATTGTATAATCTATGAGAGGGGGGGCAGTAGATCCGAAAAAGGACCTGCTGCATGAAGGATGGAAATCACCTTCATCCTTTAATTCCTCATAACAATATAAACACCGTCTGTTCATCATGATGCCGGTTTCGGAATAACGCTTACTGCTCCGATACAATCTTTACAGCAGGCAAGCAGAAGCCCCATCCTGTCATTAATGTTGATCTTCCAGTTTCTGGAAGCGATATCCAGCAGCCATCCTTCAGGGATCAGTCCGTCGAAAAAGGGAAACAGCCGGTTTGACCGGTAGGTTCCTGTTTCTACCGGAAAGGAAAAGGAGATAAACTGGTCAGGGTAATTTCCAATATAATCCGGATCATAGCTGAATATATAATCTCCATCATCTGTTTCTGTGAGCACTCCGGCAAAAATATCCCTGTAATAAATCTCTGCCGATCTCATTGGTTCTGTTGCTTTCTAGTTTCTTCAGTTTTCTTTTTGACCGGTGCCAGTTCATGTCCGAACATGGATAGAACAAGGTTAACCTTCTCCATATTCAGATTCGTCTTACCCTGTTCTATTTTCCTGATGACTGTTAGAGCAACACCTGTTTTATCTGCGAACTCCTCCTGGGTCAGGTTCACTTCCATTCTGCGTCCCCTAACAAATTCTGGCAAGGTCTTCATTATATGTATATAGATATAATTTGTTGCAAATTATACATTTTATATGTATTAGCATATAATTTATGCATATTTTATATATTTATATGCAATTACATATAAATAGATCTGATAAATAGGCATTCTCACATATTTTTAGCTCAACTATATCACTGATTCCCCGTCAGATACATTAATGCTTCCGGAAAGGTTTTTCTGGCATTGGACAGATCGTGCCACCCATTAAATTCAAAAAAACGATAATCATATTCCTCAGCGCTCAAAGCTTGTGCCAGTCTTCTTCCTGAATCCTTACACCATTCTTCCTGTAATCCCCAATCAAGGTAGATTTTTAAATCTTTCTTCCCTTCCTTTTGAAATCTTTTCACTAAATAACTCAAGTTGCTACCTATAACAATAGACATCCCTGTGGAGTACACATTTCTTCCTGGCAGTAGGCATGACTCAAACGCATTGAAACAAATGCCTTTGCAAGTCCATCGAGCAAATGCTGAAGGATGCTGAGACTATCGACTTACTGGTACAGAGAAAATCAAACTTAAAAAAAGCAGCATGAACATTATTATAAATAGCTACTTGAGTTATTTAGATTGTCTGCTAATGAGGACACTTTCAGCTTCTTCCAGATACTTGCTTTGATATAATGGGTTACTAAATCTTTATTAGATGCAGATTTCCTTTATCATCTCGTAGGTTTGCGCTTGTTCTTCTGGTGATTGTGCATAGGTTACAACGATCAGTTTCATGCCTGGTTGCCAGATCTCTTCGGTTTTGGCCTTTACAGATATGGGATCACCCTTTATACGCGCATTCAGCGTGATGCCGCTGCCAGTCAGGGCATCCGCAAAGGGTGATGCCGGATTTGGATCCGGGTCTGTTTCTGTGGTAAAAGCACCATCCACCATTCTCAGGCCTTCAATACTGTTCAGCATCTGTGCTTTATCCGAATAGTTGCCGCATGAGTGAAGTACCGGTCCGCCAAATGCCGCTCCCAATTTAATAAATGACGGAGCTATATAATCCAGGTAATTATTTGCATCAATCATCACAATATTGTCGTCACTGATGCCAAAGCCTTGAAACACGCCTGAGGATGCAAAACCATGCCCGGGTCTTACCAATGCATCACCTATCAGCTTCTCCTGTTCCCGGTAAAACTCAATTTCCAGATCAGCAAGGAGATCCAGAAACGAAAGGACTTTATCCGGTTCAGTAATCAGGGATAAAAAGAAACTGCTCGCATCGACTATTGATGTGGCATTGTCGAAAGGGGATTGTATGTCGCCCATGGACATGGGTAATTTTCCCTTTGTTTGTTCCAGGAAATATTCAATCATCCGAAGTGAATGTTTTCCGGCTTCGCTTTCCTTTACCGGTCTTATATCATAAGCCAGTGCTTCGTCAATTGACTGAAATGCAGGTTTGGTAAGAGGTGCCTGATCGGGGTACCAAATGTAATCGATACCAAATGAACCTGATACCGGTCCAATTCCGTACCAGGGTTCAAGATAATTGGGAACATCCGATTTATACGCCAGACTTTTTTGCAGGGATCCCAGCTGCCACTCCAGTGATTGTTGCATATCCCGGCATCCGTAGGTAAAAATCTGATCAGCATACATTTGCCTGAATACCAGCACTCCGGATCTGCTTCTCATAAACGCCTCACACCTGGCAGTCCGTTTCTGGGCGTATTCCTGGTAAGTGTCAAAATCAAAATCAATGACCTTAATCGAATCTGCAGTGGTCTGCTCATCATTTAAAGAAGCGTTGCGTCCCTTTTTTGTCATGGTTTAGGGAAGTGTTGAGATTAGTAAGAAAGGTCTGATAGCTCCATCCATGCCATCGCGGGATTTAAGGCACAGTTCAACCAGAGATCATCCCGCGGTTTTCCACTTTGTCCTGATACTCTGTCCACCGAATAGGTGAGCATTATCCCTTCATCGGAAAGGCCGTATGTAAGTACGGCTGCACCTGCCCTGGCCTTATCCAGGTATTCCTT
This sequence comes from Bacteroidota bacterium, assembly GCA_039714655.1. Taxonomy (GTDB): domain Bacteria; phylum Bacteroidota; class Bacteroidia; order Bacteroidales. The sequence continues at coordinate 21,091 of JBDLIX010000066.1, read as the reverse complement.
GTTCTGTGTGGCATGCCACAGCTTAAAGCAGACCCTGGTCCATTCTGCCGTACCCCATCCCATGGTATACGGGTATCCATGTTGTTCCCCAACGCAGGGACATATAAAATCGGCATAAGAACCACGATATCCGGTGGCAAAATGATCGGGCTTGAAGTAAACGAAATTATCTTCCAGGTGACGTAGCAGTTTTTCAGCAGTAGCGACCATGTCCGGATCGTCACTGTAATTATCCAGCAGGTACTGGGTAAACCACCAGGTATCAAATCCGCCGATATCTTCATAAGGCTTATGGGGTTTCACATCCGCGAACTGATTTTCCCAGCGCATGGTTTGTACCGGATTCTCAAATACCCATTTCCATGACTTGTCCCTGGCTTCCTTATACTTAGGTTCCAGATCAGGAAATGATTTGATCACTTCATCAAAAAATACTGCAGCCATGGAGTTTACGCTGGTATAGTCGTAATAGACTTCCCCGGTTTTTGCATTGACATAGTAGGACCAGCTGCCATCCTCCTTTTGCGTTTTCTTCAGCGTTTCAGCAATCCTGATTGAGGCTTCCCTGTAGATTTCTTTTCCGGTGGCCTGGTACAGCTTTATAAAAGACGAACCGATCATCCCGCTGAAAGGCGGGGCGCAAATATACTCTAAAGGTCCTCCCGGCCAATATTTTGCCCAGCGAAATGCAGCACTTTTTCCTTCTCCGGTCATCTGTGCTATCAGGTGTTCGTATACAAATCCATCCGGGAATACGGATTCCTTTAGTGCTTTCTTTGCATACTTCTCTGCAAATGCCAGGCAGGCTCGTGCAAAGTCCGGATCTGTTTCCTGATACCGGTTGTAGGCTTTGAGATAGGTATTGATCCATAAATGGGAGTGTTGTCCTGGATAGAGTCTTCCATCCACTTTACCATTTGACAGACCAACCCAGATGTGATTCAGTGCAATCGGCTCATCCGGGGCAAACACAGTTTCCTGGTTATGTGGAATGCTCATATCGGCTTTGTAGTTCATCAGCCAGTTGAGCGTTTTCCTGGCGGCTTCTTCATAGGCGACCCTCGGATTCAGTTTCTCCCGGATAAAGTCTGAAGCTTTGAAAACAGATAGCACCACGGAAGCTGCCACAAGCTCCTGGTTGACATCCTCGGCAAACAGGCAAATAAAGAAATATCCCTGGGGGATCTGTTTCCATACCTGTGTCAGGTCATAGCTGCATTCGCTCGTATATGCATCTTTCACCACTGTGTTGTCGTAGTAGACAAGGATCCTGTATTGTTTCACTTCGACATTTTCTGGTTCATGCCATACAACTGCGTAGGGATGGATCTTCCTGATAAATGTTTTGGTTTTCTGAGTAAAGGGGATCAGGGGCCTGCCAATTACCTGTCCACCGTATTCGTTCATAACGGTGTTGACATCCCCGGTTTCCTGGTTTCCGGATTGACAGGATGTTGCCAGCAGGCCAACAAGGAGAAATAGGTTGACGAACTTATTCATGTCATTGTGTTTTAAGAATATTTGCTGCTTTGATCCTGGTTAGATTTATAGTCCGATCATCCTGGCTGCATTGTCATAGTAGAAGCGTTTCCGGGTTTCGAGGGGTATTTCCATTGTATCCATGATATACTGGGAATTAGGTACCCAGACATCCGGTTCCGGGTTATCCGTTCCAAAACAGAGCTTTTCAAACCATAACAAGGCCGGGTTATCCAGCGGGTTGCTCATATCGGTTTCAAGCTGGGCAGCCGGCAACATAGATTTCAGGATGGTTCGCACCCAGAGCTTGCTACCCCCGCTTCCACTGAAATCACAGTGGAAATTATTATAGTACTGAGTCAGTGCCAGTGCTTCGTCACGATCCTGGTTGCCCAGATGGGCAGCGCTTATCTGGAGATCCGGAAACCATCTGGCAACCTTATCAAGTCTGTTCACCCTCATATTATTTACGTGAATACCTAGTTTACGTCCTACATCTACATATTTATATGGGTCACCTCCAAGAAATCCTGTATGAAAAACAATCGGCATTTTCAGTTCCTGGGCTTTTTCATATAAGGGAAAAAATATTTCATGATCGTAGGGATACCCGGCAACAATGAATTTCAATCCGACAAATCCCTGCTCCTTAAAGCGTTCTACATCATCCGGTGAACTTACACCTTTAGTTGTTAGTTTGGCAGCAGCAAAACCAAGGATCCTGTCGCCATACTCATCTTTAATCTTAAGAAAATCATCATTGCCGAAGTAACCGAGATCTGGCACCTCGGGATGATCATGATTGAGGCACAGACAACAGAAGTGCTGAACGTTCCACTCATCCCAGATCTTAATGCGCGCCGGGATATCGTGTTTCCAGCGCAAATGTCCATGCAGGTTTATTTTGGGCAATTCCTTGTCGGTCAGATCCATGTTTTCGGGAGATGTGGCCGTTTTACCAAAAATATCCCCGGCCATCATGCTGTTGCCCATTCCAAATGCTGTACCTCCCAGGGCCAGCGAACCCAACCCTTTCTGAATAAAGTTTCGTCGTTTCATAAATAATTAATGATTTATTTCAATTATCCGAAGTGATTGCTTTTATGATGATGGATAAAACAGATCTCTACATACAGACGTTTTAAATTTACTAAATCCTAAAATTAATTGGAAATATTCGTCTGACATGCAACCGGAGGAGTTTCTCGAAGAAACTCCTCCGGTTGTTATGATTGCTTTGTCGGCTAATTCACGGAGGTTATTGTACTCTATATCGAGTACCGTTTCATCGTGCGTTTCCTTATAATCTTCAAGATAGGTGTCAAGGTATCTCTTTTCCCGTGACTTTTTCCGGAAATATTGACGTATGGCATTGGAAGTAACTGTATATAAGAATGCATTGAAAGAAAGGTGCTCTTTCAGTTCTTTCGCTTTTCCCAGATCTTCAGAAAAACATCCTGGACAAGGCCTTCAGCATCTTCCTTTGAATCGAGATAGCCTTTTGCAAAATTGTAGAGTTTCTTACTGTATTTTGTAAAGAGCTGATCAAAGGCAAACAGGTCTCCCTTTTTCAGGGATTTCACCAGTTGCTGATCGGTATTTCTGTTTTCTTTTATCAATACGGATTTAGTTGGGGAACAAATCCCTTACAATTAATCATTTTCTAGCAGATTTACCAAACCAGCTTGTAATAGTCTCGTCCTTAGCATAGACGGGGAACATTTTAACCTTTACGGATTCATTGCGGTTGAAGAGAAACTTCTCTATTTCGATGGTTTTGTCTTTCCAGTCCACGCTGCTTAATACTGGTTTTACAAGGTCAAGGTATGTCTCAGGTCCCAGATAGTGTCTCCTCATTTGTCCATACTGCAGCCTGTTTGAGATATAATCCATATCGGGCCGGGTAGTTTTGACAAGTTCAACAATATCATAGAAATCCCTGCCTTTGGCTCTTTCAAGGATTGCACATAGTTTTGTTGCCAGGATGACAGCGTTGGAAGCGCTGTTAACCGGGGAGAATACATCAAAACGGTTAATGATATTACTTTCAGGTTCATGAGTAAATGAACCAAATTTGTGTTTTTGTGCATCAAGTTTGATGAAAAATTTGCGATCAGGTACATCCTTAAGTCCTATGCGATCCAGCACTCCGGGAAAGTTGATGTACCGGGTAAACACCGATATCTGTCCTGGCTTTTTTTCTTCATCAATTTCTGCAAGAATATTTTGTTGCGAAAACTCTTTCACCAGGTATTCACAAAGCAAAAGATGATCTTTGTTTGAATAATCTCCTATGATATCAAAGTCCAGGTCTTCGGAAAATCGTTGAAAGTTGTCTATTAACCTGAGTTTTGTACCACCGATAAAAACCAGATTACGCTTGTAGGGACTACGGTAGATAAATTCAAGTACTTTACATTGAAAATACTCCTTCACCATTGCACGAAATGCAGTGATCCCGGTAAGCGATTCATCAAACTGATTCTTAATTTCTTTGAAACTAAGCATTTAAATAGATGTTGAGCATTGTATTTATTCGGTTCTCCAGTTCCTTCTTTTTATAGATATCAAGATATCTGAAGAGTTTCTCTTTGTCGATTTCTCCGGTAAGCTCCAATTCATTGAATCTTAACTGACGGATTTCCTCCTCTGTCCTGTAATTTGGATGAATGTAAAAGAAATCGATCAATGCCTTTTCAACTTCTGCAATCTTTATATGGCGATCATATTTTTCGATCTTCAGCAATTTATAGCCAAAGAACAGATCTTGTTTAAGACTCGAATACCCGTACTCACTTCCTGCCATTGCAATATTATGGGTCCGGTTGGTTGTAACCGAAGTTGTCATAAAGACCCCTTCCGGAATAACATTAAAATAGCTTAATGCAGATTCCAGGCTTATATATGAAGGTTTATGAACCAGGTTTGCAATAATCCATGTACTGTAACTCTCCTTAAGAAAGTCTGGTAAACAATACCATTCATTTCTTAACTTGACAATATAGTGCTTCAATTGCCATTCATAAAGCCGCCTGCGATCAAGTCCCGGGAAGAGGATCTCAATATCATCAAGCGAAAAAATGCCCATTGGTTTTACCTTTTCAATAAAGTCAATCACTATCATAATGCAAACATACGTTAAAAATAACACATACGGACATTATATCCTCTTCCGCAGGTGCCGCTCCGGCTCGATGAGCCAAGACATCGCCGCATTAATAAAAGGTATTAGATCCAGGATAGAACTCTATTGTTTTGATATAAGATGTGTTCGCCATCCCATCATTTTACCGAATTCAAGGATAATATCAGGCGCTGCATTGTATACCAGCGCAGAATGATGGGTTCCTCCCTTCCTGCTGAATACTTCCAGGAATTCTGTAAGTGGTATCGCAGGTTTCATCCAGCCTCTTATATTGTTTGTGAAGCGGCTGCCTGACTCCTCCGGAAGCATCGTTACCGGAGCCACAAATAGAGAATAGGAATTATTGCCGCAGGGTGCAAGATTTACAAAAACGGCATCTCCCTGCTTAAAACACCCGGTGGCAATGACGGGGGAGTTTGTATCCGAAAATCTCCAAGGCATGGTGATTAGATTTGGCCTGCCGGCAGAGAGATTCAGGTTCATCTCTCCCATATGACTTAAAAATACGGTTTCGTTTTTCCAGTCGGGACAAAACATTTCAATAAAAGAAACATCCTTTAATACAGAGAATAAGGCTCCAACTAAAGATGCGGTAAGCAGATCTCCTTCTCCGGCGTATCCGATTCCCCGTGCCATAAGTTTGCTGATTTCAAGAAACGGCATCACGGATAAGCTGTTTTCACGGTCTATGTTTGAAAAGTTCAGTGAAAATGCCGTGAGCTTCTCCTTTTCGATCCATCTTCTTAATGCCAAACCATTCATAACTGATTGGCGGTGGATAGAAGGATCCAGGTTATCTGTATTAAAAAGAGTGTTATCCTCTTCAATCTCTGCTTCAATCTCCGGATCATTCTCATCAGGAAGGAATATAGCCACATCAGAAAGGTCTGCTTGAATGACAGAGGTGCCTAAGGTTGTTTCCAGCAGCTCCGGTTCAACAGCAAAGTCACCCATTCCAGCGAATTGATCTCCGATCCTGCCGGATCTGCCGTTCTTCATCGCAGATGCCATTTTTGCCGACATCATATGAGCTGTTATTCTGTCAATGATATCCGAATGATCAATATGCCCTGATTCTATGACAAAATGCTTCTTGTTACGATCCAGCAAATTACACATATCCTGAACACCATGTATACCATGGTTATACATGATCTCATCCGGATCTTGAAGTGAATCAAAACTGTAAGTGGGAGTGGTGTTCATAACAATGACAGGAAGCTTTGTGCCGGTAAGCACATCAATGGATTCAAGCGAAGGAGAATATGCCAGGTGAAGGGTAATAATGGCATGGGCCTCCTCATTCTCTGCTCTATTAATTGCCTGCTCAAATTCTTCCCTGATCCGGCATACCGGCAATTTGATAAGGGTTATCCCATTTTTTTCAAGACGTTCTGTGATTTCATGCAGGAAACTGTCAATCCGGGGCCTCATCTCAGGAAATGATTGATCATACAGGGCAAGATACATCGGGAGCAGCGCTGCCTTTAAACGGTTATTCTTATTGAAATTATACTGCAATTCCATGGTGTTTTATTGTTAATCGAATAATAATTAATTCGTTATGAATTTAATCCTTTCTGAATTTGATTTCATCTGGTTGAACCGTTTCGGGCTTTCCGCCAATCCTGTTAAAGCCTTCCTCTTCATTATTAAACAGGCCGATCCCCACACCTGCCATGATGGCACTTCCTGTTGCGCCGGCCATCTGCCCGTTGATAAGCCTGATCGGTTTTTCAGTGACATTTGCCACAACTTGTGTCCACAACAGGCTCCCGGAAACTCCTCCAACCATGGTGATGTTGTCTGCCTTCACTCCCTTCTCTTCATAATGATCAATCCGGCGTTTTACCTCAAAGGTTACAGCATTCATTATTCCCCTGAAGAGATCACCCCTGCTATAATGCTTTTCTGCCTTTTTCAACCAGATAAGCAGCTGTTCAACAGGTTTGGTGATCTCAATGGTCAACTGTTCTGCAGCCGGTGAGGATTGTCCGGCTTCAAGATCAAATATCCTGTATTTTTGACTGATTTCATTCTTATGGACAAGATGACTGACCAGGGCATCTATGCTGTTTCCTAATCCGGGAAGAGAGAACATGGCTGCCCACGGTCCGTCGGGAGAGAGGAAAGGATCTACCAACATACCGTTATCAATTCCTGTTTGCCTGTTGTTAACAGGATAGAAACCGACCCATGAGGTTCCGCAGGAGAGCAATAGGGAACCTTCTTTAAGAACTCCGGCACCCCTGGCCGCAGCGGGATGATCAAAAGATCCAAGAACAACTTCTGTTTCAGGAGATAACCCGGTCTCATCGCATGCCCGCTGGGAGAGCTTTCCGAGCAAAGTGGAAGAGGGCAGGAGTTCAGGTAATTGAGAGACGTTTATCCCCAGGAGATCAAGCAAAGGCCTGTGCCATTTCCCTCTTTCCTGGTCTTGTAAATAAAAAGTGGTGGCTGTTGAATGATCGATTACAAACCGGTTTGTTAACCGATAATAGAGGTATGAAATATTCATTAAATAACGGGATGCGGCATGGTAAACTTCCGGTTTTTTCGTTTTTAGCCAGGCCAGGTGAGCCAGCGGGAATATTTCCAGAAATGGCCATCCTGTGGTTTTATGTATCTCATCATAATGCAGGCCTTCCAGGACCTGCGGGTAATCCAGGGGCCTTTGATCCAGCCACGAGATCACATCAATGAGTGGTTCATTATTTTTATCCAGTAACAATGTGTTTCCTGTAGCTCCTGATATAGACAGGGCTGCAACTTGTTCATAATCTGGTATATGCGAGAGCAGATCATTTATCAGCCGGCAAAATGTCTGATAATATTCATTTGCTGAGAACTCCACAGAAGATCCTGTTCCATATTGATAATTCACAGTACGCTTTTGCGAACTGAAAATCTTTCCGGACTCATTAATAATCACACCCTTTAATGCTGTTGTCCCCAGGTCTATGCCGGCCAGTAAGGTCATAATAAGCTTGCAGCGTTGTTATAAAAAATATCGTTAATCTCCCCCTGGCTCAGGTTCACTTTTTCTGCAGCCCTTTTAAACGCTGAAATCTCTTCATAGAGAAAGAAACTGAGCTTTTCACCTTCATCACGGGTTGCTTCTCTCATGTGCGGATCATTTGAGATATTGCCATATTGACCGGGGGGTACAATGTTTATATATCTCCCCTTTTCACAAATACGTCTCATGCGCATGCGTGTGATAGGCAAATCGCTTCCAAACAGAATCCGCCCCGGCCCAATGGCTTTTATCAATTCTGTAAAGACCTGTTCATTGGTATTTGCAGAAAAGTCAAACATCATACGGCTGGTTGCGGCAAGCTGTTTAAAAGCATTACCTGTATCTTCCATGCAATATGCCCTGCCAACATGAGCAATGATCAGTTTGACTTGCGGGTACATCTTTTCAATGGAAATCATTTGCTCCAGGTTCACCGGGTCCTTTAGTCTCCCCGGCCTTGGAATATGTAACATTACAATGCCATGAAACTGGTTCAGCACCTCCAGTTGATGATGGGGAAGGTAGTCAAAAATGGTGATCTCATTTATGGGTATTCTTTCATCAGCCAGTGAGAGATAGACTTTGACTCCCAGAAAATTTTCCTGTGTCATCTTTTTTTCTATAACCGATGCCGGTTCATCCGGCCGGGCAAAGTAAAGTGAAGGAAGGTGATACTTTTTAGCGCAATCATGTATATAGCTGTTTCCGTCATCAAAGTTGTCTTGTTTGCTCAATAAATTCGAAAATATCAATGGAGTTACAGTTTTTCCGGGAAACATTAACCGGTATGTTCCCAGCAGGTCTTCTATGGGATTTTCTGCAGCCACAAGTGAAGGCCATGTTACATTATGTTTTTCCATTTGATGGGATCGAAACTTTTCAAGATATACATGGGAATGTACATCAATGATCCTGTTGGGAAGAAAATCCTTCAGATGCTGTGAATAACAGGCTGTGTCAGCGTCTTTTATATCAAATATGGGGTTCTTCATGTTACCGGGATTATATAAAAGTTTAAGATAAGGTTTATTTCTCTATAAAAATAGTTATATTTGATCATAATTCACATAAAATATGAACAAAATGAACATATAGTGAATTAAATCATTGCAGAAATGAGACACTTAATATTTTTGTATAAATCATTGTAGAATGAAAAGTACTATATCTTTATTAAATAATTTGGAAATATCACTGCTCGACTTGCTTGGTGAAGAGTATATGCAAGCCGTTTGTGTTGCACGGGCTTTTATTGCCAATGAAAGTGTCGAAGACCACTTGTCTGAAGCATCCCGAAAAGTTGAGTTCTTCCCTGAAGATTTTTCAAATCGGTTGGATGAGTTATTGGAGCTTACCGGAAAGAAGGTGACTGATGGATTGGTTGCTACTGTTGAAGGTGCAACAACCAATGCGTTCAGAGAGGCTACTACAACGAAGAAATCACCCTTATCGGCTTATGGATTTATTCGTATTGGGGAAGATGGGCGGATATATCTTGCATCGAAAAGTGAACATTATCATGCTCCTTTGGGCCATGATTTTCCGGGGTACCGGTTGGTTGCCCATGCACAAAACCTGGGCATACCAAATGCTACACATAATAATACAAGGGGAACTATTACCCGCCTGCTTGAAGAGGAGATGGTACGGGTGGCCAATGGAATTGAGAAAGATGATAAGCCGAAATTACAAGAAGTCCTGAGGTCTGAAGAGCCACATGTCTTAAACAGGGTAATCAATCTTGAAACAGGCAGCCTGGCTGTGGAGGCAGCATTGAAAATGATGCTGACGCGATTTTACCGGCTCGATAAGACCTACCAGGCCCCTAAGTATGAAGGAAGAACCCCTGTATTCCTTGTTATGGCAGACCATCAGGAGGGAAAAGAGGCAAATTATCACGGAACTACGGTATTGACTCAGTTTATGAGAGGAATGTGGCCCGAATTTTATGGTGCTTTGGAACAAAACAATATTTTCAGGGTTGAGTCGGTGGAATTAAATAGCGTGAATGATTTCAATAAAAAGATTGAGGAATTTGACAGCGGTAAATACAAAATTGCCGGTTTCTTTCATGAGATTGTACTCATGAATTATGGCGGCATCCGTCTTACTAAAGAATATCTTACCAATGCATATGAACTTTGTCATGAGTATGATATACCTGTGTTGGTGGATGAGATCCAGTCCTGTCTGTGGTCTCCTGAATTCTTTATGTTCAGGGAATATGGGCTGAAACCTGATTTTGTTGCAGTCGGGAAAGGGTTCCCCGGCGGACAATATCCTGCATCCAGGATCCTGGCAACAGCTGAGATGGACCAGCTTAACCTGTTTGGTGCCCTGGTAACCAATGGACAGGAGGAACTGGCTTCCTTAACTTACCTGATCACAATGGCATTTGCCGAAGCAAATAAGGATTATACCCGGGAGATGGGAGATTACTATGAGAATGAGATAAGGAAACTGGGCCGTGATTATAATACCATCATCGACAATGTTGAAGGCATCCGGCATATGACCACTGTCGTATTTTCTTCAGCCGATGACGCCCTGGCCTTTACACGCGATCTGGATAAACGAGGAATCGATATCAGCGTTCAGACATACAAAGCAAATTGTGCACCCGCTGCTCTGCTGAAGATCCCGCTGATATCTTCCCCGAAGATGATTAATTTTATAATCAGCAATATGAGAACTGCACTGAAAAGAATAGCTTCAGAGAAACAAACTGCCGTATATGAGAAGTGAAGATCTGGCATTTGGGGTTTGGGATTATATTGCATTTGGGGGATTCTTTGTGGTTCTTTCGCTTGTTGGCTTTTTGGCAGGAAGGAAGGAACGTACCAGCAAAGAAGACTATTTTTTAGCCGGGCGCAAATTACCCTGGTACGTAGTTGGCTTTTCCTTTATCGCGTCGAATATCAGCAGTGAGCACTTTATCGGAATGATAGGGGCTTCCTATATATTTGGCATGTGTGTTTCCATGTATTCGTGGATGAATATTCTCTCCTTCACTTTCCTGATCTGGTTGTTTATTCCTTTTCTGCTGTCAGCCAGGGTTTTTACCACTCCAGAATACCTTGAATTCAGATTCAGTAAATCCCTGCGCCAGCTGTTTGCCATTATTACCGTGATCGTGAATATCGTAGCTTTCCTTGCTGCCGTGCTGTATGGGGGAGGGCTGGCACTGAATATCCTGTTCGGGGTACCCTTTGAGCTTGCAGTGGTTGTTCTGGGTTTGGTTGCTGGTGTCTGGGCCATTTACGGAGGATTATCATCTGTTGCCTGGACGGACTTTATTACCGTCATCGTCATGGTTCTGGGAGGATTACTGGTTACATTTCTTGGACTGAAGATGCTGTCGGACCAACATTCTGTGCTTGATGGGCTGAAGATCATGTTTGAGCGCAATGCGGCCCAAAGTGGTATGTATGCAGAAGCAGCATCTGAGGCAGCAAAGCATATATCCGAAAATGGGCAGTATAACCGTCTTTCGGTAATTCAGCCTGCAAGTAACGAAGTAGTTCCCTGGCCAATGTTATTGTTTGGAGTGTTTTCTATCAGCATCTGGTACAATGTATTGAATCAGTTTATGATACAGCGTGTTCTTGGAGCCAGGAACAGGCATCATGCCAGAATGGGTATCGTTTTGGCCGGGTATCTGCAGATCCTGATGCCTGTTATCGTGGTCATTCCGGGTATGATCATGTTTGCTAAGCATCCTGAAATAATGATGTTGCCCTGGAACGATGTCAAACCCAATGCCGACATGACATTTGTAAAACTTGTTGAAATGTTGATTCCCATAGGGCTGAGGGGATTGATTATGGCCGGCCTCTTTGCAGCGATTCAATCCACCGTTAATTCAGTACTGAACTCCACGGCCACCATTCTAACCCTTGATATTTATAAAAACAGAATCCGTCCGGATGCTTCCGACAGGCAGCTGGTAAGAGCAGGGGTGCTGGTATCCACCGTTGTTCTGATCATATCGATTGTGCTGGGTGAGTTTATCGGAAAACTGGGTGCAGGGCTGTTTGTTTACATACAAACACTGTATGCCTACTTCGCCCCGCCATTCTCTGCCATCTTTCTGCTTGGCATTTTCTGGAAAAGAACCACTGCAAAAGGGGCTATGACTGGTGTGCTGGCCGGACTGGCCTTTGGAATAGTTCTGAAACTATTGATATATTTTGTTCCGGATTGTCCCTCCTGGCTATATCCTTTTCCCAACCAGGGGATCCTGACCTGGTTCTTCAGTATGATCGTGACGATTCTCTTTAGCCTCAGGTCAGATCCGCCTCCCCCGGAGAAGATCACAGATAGTTTTGTGTTTAATTTTAGGAAACTTAAGATTTTCACCGACAAGCATTCGAAATGGTATAACTCCGTATTGTTATGGTGGAGTCTGTTTGCGTTGATCATAATTATACTGATGATCCTGTTTAGCTCAGCTGTTTAATATTTATCTTCGTGATCATGAAAACCAGGATACGTCAGAACAAAATACTTGACATAGTAAGGGCAATGCAAGTGGAGATTCATGTAGAAGAGCTCTCGGAGATCCTCAAAGTATCACCATTAACAATCCGCAGAGATCTGAAAGAGCTTGCATTGCAAAAAGCCATTATCCGTACACACGGTGGCTGTTTGCTTGCAGGGCGCGTTGCACTGGAAAGCGAGTACCATAAGAAAGTGGCCACCAATTTCGACCTGAAACAGAGAATCGGAAAGCGGGCTGCTGCAACCATAAAACCGGGTGAAGTAATACTGGTTGATGAAGGGACTACCGCTTTTCATCTGGCAACAAGCCTGGGCAATATCCATCCATTAATGGTATACTCGAATTCACTCATCCTCGTATCTGAATTGAGCAGGTATCCTGATATAACCATGCATATTCTGGGGGGTGTGATCAACCAGGAGAGTTATTCCGTTTCAGGATCCATGACAGAAGAGAGTCTGGAGAATATTCATTTTGACAGGGTTTTTGTCGGTGTGGATGGTGTGGACGAAAACGGCAAATGTTTTGTGAAGAGAGCATCTACCGCCCGGCTGACCCAATTTATGCTGAGAAGCGGAAAAGAGAAGATCCTGCTGGCCGACCATACAAAAGTTAAGCATGATACGGGGTTTTCGTATGGCAATCTTGAGGATTTTAACCAGTGGATTACGACACCGGGTATTGATAAAAAACGTTTGGAGAAATATAAGCGTTTGACAAACGTAATCTACTAATACCAATAAAAGTCTCTGTGTGCTAGCGGCAGTATTGTGGGATCTTCAGCAGCTCACCTCCCCGCAGAGCAGACTCATGAGCGATGATCCCGGGAACGGTATAGGCCAGTGATTCATAAATATCAATAACGGGATCCCGTTCATTAATCAGTGCATCGATAAACTCATGGGTGAGGAATGTATGGGATCCCTGATGGCCGCTGTTGTGCCTCAGTGGTTCGGGCAACATATCCGTTTTCCACCATTCCGGCTGCTCGTAATTTTCAAGTTCCGGCCTGCTCTGTACAAATCCCGCATCGTCTTTTCCCATTTTTCCGCTTTTTTTAACCATAGCCGGACCGCTGCGGCCGTTTTCTGCATAAAAACTCATATCGGTCCCGATCCAGTTGGCCCGTTCCCCGCCAAGGTGGGATCCTTTCCACCAGACATTAACTCTGAATCCGTTCCCTTTGCTGGTCTTGAAAAAGGCAGATTCGTTGTGGAACGGATTGTTATATACATTGTCTTTCAGGAATTGCGAATCATCACCCCAGCCATGGCATACCACTTCGGTCAGCCGCTCCCCGGTAACGCTTGTCAGATGGGCAGTACAGTGAGTTGGATAGTGCATGGGGGCCACGCCGTATCGCCAGGTCCGTTTTCCATTTTCCATATATAATGATTCCAGCCCATCATGCTGATATTCAGATTCACAATAAAAAATATCCCCAAATTTCCCTTCTTCATACATTTTACGTACCGATATCATAAACTGCTGGTAATAACTGGTCTCGGCCATCATATATTTCAGTCCATATTTCTTAACGGCATCCAGGAGTTTATCTGCTTCTTCAACAGAACCCCAGCAGGCGGGGACGGCGCTGATCACATGCTTGCCATGCTTCATGCATTCTATGGTGTGTTTTACATGGTTGGTACCTTCCGTGAATACAGCGATGGCTTCGATTTTCTTGTCTTTTACCATCTCTTCAAGGGAGGGATAGGACTTGCTGCACTTGTAGGTTTCCATCAGTCGCTTATTTCTTTCCGGCCTCAGGTCGCTGACAGCCTCTACAATACAGTTGGGATGTTCATGCCACTGAAAGCTACTTCCAAACCTTCCTCCGACAATTCCGATCCTTATTTTCTTCGCGGAGGGCTCCACCGCTAGTAATGGATTATATAACATAGCAGTACCTGCCAGGGCAGCGCTGCCTGTAATGAAATTTCTGCGTGAGATTCTGTTTGTCTTCATATCCATGATTTCGATAATACTATAATTTATACTCTATTTGAATTCGTTTCTGTATAAGAATGACCAAAATAATCATTATATTTGAACTTTACAAGCATTATTATACTTATGGGCGAAAATATACGAGACAGGCTCAATCAAGCTCTTTCGGGAGAAGATGTTACGCAACCTGTTTATGCTGTCTATGATTGGTTCGTGATAAACAGGGAGATAAACTGGCAGGATCTCTTTTATCTGGGGCTTGGCCAGATCAATCATGCCAGCCTGTTTGAGGTTGAACATCCACATTTAAAAATCGAAGAATCCCTGAGTAACGACGGCAACCGGACAAGGAAAGATGTCCGGTGGATCACAGATATGGGTGAGTTGCATGAATGGTCTGTTGACGGTTGGGTACGGGAATACATGATAAAATCCCCCAATGATTACAAAATCATGCAAAGGGCATTACAGGATGCAAAATTCTCACCAACAAATCAATATTTCGATGAATCTGAGAGGGCACTTGGAGACTCAGGAATAACCATCGGTCATTTAGGTCAATATGAAGATGTGGGTTACAGGCGTACACCTTTACAGGTTATACAAATAGACTTCACCGGATTGGAACAATTTTCCTTTGATATTGCCATGGAGGCACCCGGACTATTTGATCTGCTTGAGATGATGAATGCGCAATTTCTTGATCTGTTCAAATGCGTCACTAAAACCAGGGCCAGCCATATCAAACTCTGGGAAAACCTGAGTATTGAAACAATCGGACCGGATCTGTTCCGTAAATATATGGTGCCTGTATATGAGAAGATTTCCAGGATATTGGAGGGTTCCGGACAACAACTCCATGTCCATTATGATGGCAGGTTACAGTCAATTGCTGATGATATCGGAAGGCTTGACCTTTATGGAATTGATTCATTGACTCCACCCCCTGAGGGTGATATGAGTATCAAGGAAGCCAGGGCGCACTGGCCCGAAAAATTTTTCTGGATGCATCCCAGCCTTGGTATAGACAGTTTACCTGATTCAGAAGTTGAGAAATATATAATGAAAATGATTCGTGAGGCAAAAACCAGGTTTGGCTTTCTGCTAAGTGAGGAGGTCCCCCCCAACTGGAAGCGAACTGTACCATTAATTCTGGAGACATTAGATAAATACGCTCAGGGAGTTTTAATCCCATGAAAGAATGGGCTATTAAGCCTGTATATCACTGATTCCCCGTCAGATACATTAATGCTTCCGGAAAGGTTTTTCTGGCATTGGACAGATCGTGCCACCCATTAAATTCAAAAAAACGATAATCATATTCCTCAGCGCTCAAAGCTTGTGCCAGTCTTCTTCCTGAATCCTTACACCATTCTTCCTGTAATCCCCAATCAAGGTAGATTTTTAAATCTTTCTTCCCTTCCTTTTGAAATCTTTTCACTAAATAATCATTTCGTATCCAGGTATTGTAATTATCTGTTAGAACAGTATCCCTCCAAAAACTTCCGGAGTGTGACAGAACACGACCGAAAATTGAATCGCATTCAAAGGCAATGTAGGTTGCAGCCAGCCCTCCGTAACTCATTCCTCCTATAATGGTCTCATGGGAATTATCTGTAATCCTGTATTTACTCTTTATCAGAGGTATCAACTCGGATATGATGAAATCTTTGAAAACCGGATTCATGGGCAGTTCATTTTTCCTGGATGTACCTGACGGATTATCAATAAATACAGCAATCATTGGGTCTAGCTTACCCTCATATATTAGATTGTCAAGGATATTTGGGACTTCAACACGATTCAGATAACTGAAGGAATCAAACAAATAGATAATGGGGTATTTATCATCTCTGTTCTCATAATCCGCAGGGAGATATACATAGATATCTCTTGTATTATCCAGCAAATCACTTGAAATTTGAAATGTATCTAACCTGCTGTCAATATCATATTTTTTTGAATTCCAATCAGTTCCATTAGTCGTCAAATCCAGAATGGACCAACTGAAACTCTTTCTTTCTCCTTTAGGCATCAGTTCTTTGTTAAATGGATCGGTAACAAACTCTCTATCGCCAGTAGTTTTATCTGTCAAGGCAAAAACATATGCAAAGCATACATCATCTGGCACCATATAAGTTCGGTAATAGAGATCTGAAGAATCTAATTGGTATAGTTTTTGGTCACCGAATCTTGGCTCGTCCAAAATTCCGGAGACTTTACATTCAATCTCATGTTTATGCGTGGTATCTATGTAAATAAACGTAGCGTGCACATAATCGGAATATAATGTGTCCCTTTCAATTAAAGGGAATCCGCCATCTTCTCCCACCTCCATAAGTTTTGAAATGGTACCTCTCTTATCTTCATCATTCATTCGCTGTAGTGACAAAATAGCCGGACTGGCTGAGTTGTAAATATGTTGTACCGCTTTGAATTCGATCCTGTTTTTCTCATTCACGCAGGAGGTGATCATTAATCCGGCTATTATCCAATTAGCAATCTTTCTCATAATATGATTTTTATCCGTTACCGGGGGATTAAAAGCTTGTTAATTCTAACCTGAGCCTGACCAGAGAAAAGACCTGGATTGTTGTGCCGTATAGTGTGCCATCCTTTGCAACAGTAAACGCAAGGAGTGGATTTTTGGGAGTGAGCGCTCCGCACGGAAGGTATTGAAAACCATGATGGGGATATTTTTCCATATCCACTTTTGAGAAATCAAAGAAATTATGGTTCTCTATGGTTAATACGCCGTGATCTGTCATCTGACTTGTTTCGGGATTATAGCTCACAATATGATTCAGAGATACAGGTTCTTTCATGCCTTCCATATCTTCCAGTCTTGTAACAGCTGCGTAGATGTTACCGTCGGGGCCAACATGCAATCCGGCACGAAGATCAAGATTTTCTCCGCTCGATTCTTTAGTTGAGAGCATCCTGCCGTGGTCTGTTGCCGGAATATCTCCCGCTGCATGCTGCAGTTTCAGTTCATATAACCTTGCATCAAGCATATCTGCAAACCAGGCTGTCTTCAGGTCAGGAGATATTTTAAGATGCTGATAAGCATAATGGCTGGGGTAGCGTACGATTTCTCCATTACAGCTGATATTATGTTCCCTGGTCTTCTCAGTCTCGGGATTGTAGCTTGCAATTTTACATCTATTGGTAATGACATAGGCAATACCGTCCTTATCTATAACTGTTGTTGAGTACATTCCCACCAGCGGACCGATTCCCCGGAACGTTCCTGTAGCAAGGTCAAGTCTGTACCAGAGCCCGAAGCGTTCAGTATCTTCACAGGTTACCACATAAGCAATATTTCTTTCTTCATCCACCATAACATCTGCAACTCCATGCCCGTTGAACGGAACCCTACCCAGCACTCTTGAACTATCTGTTTCCGGATTATACGACAATATGTAACCGGCGGTATAGTCCCATGGATCGTCTCCTCTTTCCGGCCTCATATAACCCTGTTTTGTCCCGACATAAATAGTACCATTGGCATCAACATAATTGAACGTATGGATTTTTGCCTGCGATTTATACCCGTTATAATCGGGTGTTCCGCAAACTTCATTTACATCCATCACAATCCGCTGCTTCTCAGTCTTCGGATCAAACTCCACCAGAAAGGCATTATGATCATATTTTGCCGTTCCAATGTATATTTTCCCGTTTTTACCTTCACAGAGCGAAAAATAGCCCGATTCATCACTATGTGTTTCCGGAATAATATGATACGCTTTTGCAGGTAGGACTTTCGGTTTTTCCGCAGCCTGAGCCGGGACAGTAAATACTAAGAGGATGATTAGTTGCAGGAAAAAATTGCAGGATTTGGGAAGGTTCATTACGGATTTCATGGTCAACCTCTTTCTTTGGTTTTTGTATTAATTGATTGTTTTCCAGCAGGTACAATCTGTTAGGGCACAATGATTAAGGGATTAATAATCCGGTCACGCATGGCGGATATTTCGCTGAAATCCGGATTCTCCCCATTGCCGGAACTAAACGGGAACAGGACCAGCTCTTCGAACATTGTTGTACCTGTATGCAGGATTGTGGGCATCGAGCGAATATCGGAGAGGTAGGTGATATTGGCGGCGCGAATAATATAGACCAGCAAGCCGCGGTACACACTGACATAGCTCCTTGTCTGGCTCGTATTAGGGTGCTGGTCTTTATAATTGAACAGTGCACTCCCGGATGTCAGAGTTGCCAGACCATAGCCCTTTTCTGCGTTGTACAGAGCAATCCACGGAGTATTGGCAGGCATGTTGGCATGCGGGGGAGATCCAGTATCGTTCCCCATGGCAAGTTTCAGGGATATCGTTTTTATCTTCCCGTCCGGTAACGGCCAGGCAGCGTGGGTGAACAGATCTCTGGAAAAGACCATTCCCTGATTGCGAAGCGCGTACGCCCGGCAGTCCTCAACGATTCGAACGACCGACTCTAAACGGATCTCCGGGCGGTCTGCGTAAAACCGGTAGCGAACACGGGCTTCAGCTTCGGGAACATTGTGCATGGGTCCCCAGCGAATATTCTCGCAAAAAACATTTCCATTGATTGAACGGACCTTGTACTCACCGGGATCCCAGTCAAACGCATGGCTCCATTCACGTCCTTCCGCAAATATTCCGGGTGTGCGGTTAATAGGTCGCAGATGGGCAGGAACATCCCTTGGATCATCATATTTAAAATCCACCGACCGCTGCTTGTCGAACCATGAAAACAATTGACCTGACTTCGGGCACATACGTATGCGATAGAGATCATTTTCAACAAGGGTATCCGTTGTGGCGGATTTAGTTACGCTGAGCTCGCAAGCCCGGTTCATTGTAATGCTGTTCTCCGCCAGGGACGAAGTGTTATCGGGACAATCCCACAACACCACCATGGCCTCACCATGGGGTTTAAGGGAAAGCTGAACGGCGACCCTGAATCGCACAACCGGGGCCTGCCCCCACAACCCGGAACAACCGGTAAGGCGTTCCGTATCGTAAACCTGGCATGGAATTTCCCGGTAGGTTCCCGGGGAGGTCATCAATGTAGCACGTAAATTCTTATCAGGATCCCAGAAAACCGATTCATGAATGGTCACATCGAATTCAACCGGCTCGTTTTTGCGTTCCAGTCCGGCCTGTTCACATATCTTGAAGATCCGGTTACCGCCATTTGACTCTTCCCAGACTCCGCCTTTCTTTGGCGCCGGAGCATTAAATGACAATCTCCCGATATCATTTCCACGCTGGTACAATAAAGTGATTGAAGTTGTTTCTCCTCTACTCCAGGAAACAGGAATATAAACTTCTAGCTTCTTCTCATGTACATTATGAATGGCATTATCATCGAAGCGAATCCCATCTACCAACCAGAATACATAAATCGGTTTGTTTCCATTTACAAACACGGTATGAGGTGTTAACTGATCGTCTTTGGCAAATTGTTCCGTATTCAATTTGACGCGTATATGCAGTTCCCGGATCTCTGGCGACCAATACCCATATTCATATTCCACAAGGCTGATCCCAAGATCACCTTTTTCCGGGTTTTGATTTTCCGCAGCCTGAGCCGGGACAACAAAAACAAAGAGGATGATCAATTGCAGATACACAATAGAGGATCCGGGATGGTTTAATACGGTTTTCATGGGTTATCTCTTTTAGTGGGTTTTGTTATATGTTCTTTCTGAGAAGAGCAGAAATATAACAGAATGTAAACTTAGGGTGTATCTAAGATAGGTATAAAAAAGTCTTCTTGGTTAGTTTTGCATAATCACCCACAATTAGTTTGGATTGTTTCGTATATCTGGAAATTGAACGAAAATGTATAGTTTTGAATAGACATTAATAAAACCTATTTATCCATGCTTTACAAACAGTTAATATCCGGAATTGCAGCATTTTGTGTTTGTTTTATGCTGTCGGGTTTGGTTTTTGCCGGAGAGAAGGAGAATAAAGAGCAGAGCAATGAACTGGAAATCAGTGTTTGGGATAAAACCGGCATCAATTCATTGCGTCCTGTAACAGGAGGTGTTCCCCTCTCTCAGGGAGTTGCTCCTGAGGGAACCAGTTTTATCCTGTATGATGAATACAATAAACCTGTACCTTCCCAGACTTCCGTTCTTGCGCGGTGGAAAGATGGAAGCGCCCGTTGGGTCCTGCTTGATTTTCAGTCCGGACCTTCTGTTAACCGAAAGGCGCATTATCAACTATCCTGGGGAGAAGAAGTTAAGAAAGTTCAACCGAAAGTTAAGGTGCGTGTGCAAGCAAGGGAAAAACCATCTGTTAAATCGGGAAAAGTTGAGGTTTCTACTGTGGAAGATGCCATTTTCCGGATATCTAACCGGTTTGATATCGGATTAACACTCACAGACAACAAGGGTAAAACTTGCCGGGGCATTGTTGAATCGGCAGATATTGAAACAATTGGTGAAATGCGCTCAACATTGGTGTTAAGTGGCGCATTTCGAACTGATGACGGAGCGCGTATTTTCGGTTTTCGCATGCGTGCTTCGGTTTTTGCCGGGTTGTCTAAGGTTTTTCTTGAGCCTCAAATTCTGATAGATGCTGAGCAAGATATGATGCAGCATATCCGTGGTTTGAACCTTGAGATAACTCCTCTTAATACAATCAACACAGCTGCTGTAGGTGGTTCCCCGGGATGGAGCGGAAAGCCCACTTCAGATCTGCGGCTGTTTCAGGTTGATGATGAAAATTACCGGTTCGAAGGGGCTGAAGGAGAAGGAACGAAGGCTCCCGGATGGGCTGAGATGGACGATGGAAAAGGAGTTATTGCTGTTGCTCTTAAGGACTTCTGGCAACAGTGGCCTAAAAGCTTAGAGGTGGATTCAAAAAGTTTGAAGATTGGTTTATTTCCTGAATTTCAAGAAGGCGCCTTTGAACATATGGAACCCTGGTACAAGTATCAATATCTGTTCGAGGATAATTTCTATCGTTTGAGGCAGGGGCAGGCTCCCCGGTGGCAAATCTGG
>JBDLIX010000065.1:0-29032 GCA_039714655.1 Bacteroidota bacterium | reverse complement strand
AAATAGAGCACATTTCTTCTGATCTGCTTCACCTTCCCCCAGTATAGTTTCCCAATATCACCTGAGCTGAACGCCGCATCTGTGCCGTTGAGATAATGATATAAAAACGCATGATCATGGAAGCCATCGGCAAAAACCAGCGGATCTCCCACCCGTTGACTCTGATGGTTATGGTCGATCAGAATGGTGGAATGGGCTACAGGTTGCGTATACCAGGATTGGTAATAGGGATCCAGGTAATAGGTGCTTCCATGACGCTCCTCGATGAAGCGGCTGCCGCGGTCCGCCAGCCAGAAACTGCCCTGGTCCAGATGCTGGTGGTTATAAAACGCCCCGGTACGCATCACAAAAATAAAATCATCCTTTTCCCATCCGCTCTTAAATACCGTGGTGCCCACATTCCTGAAAAACTTCACCGGGTTTTCGTCAAAGGGATCCTCCGCGGGAACATCCCCGGTTTCATACAGCACATCCATCATGGTTTCATCTCCCTTTAGATGGTTATAGAACCATCCCAGGAGGGGATCTTTATGTTTTGCCAGAAGCCAGGCCCAGTGGGTCAAAGGACCCAGTTCACCCCGGGAATCTCCAAAATAGTATGCTTTTTTATTCTTAATATTTCCAGCCCAGATCAGCTCTTTATAGGAACCTCTGATCTTTTCAGACATATCAATATCAAACACATTGTCCATTGCTGGGAGACTCTTAGCAAGTGATGACATGGTGAAATTATAATAGCCGTATCCCTCACCATATGCGCCATCGCTCCCGATTGACTTCTGAACCATATCGTATGCTTTTAGCACTGCTCCGGTAAAATATGGCTCAGGTTGCATGGAGTTGTCATCACCATACATGGCCGCCTGGCACATTATCGATCCGCCCGTGTTGTGCGCTACCCAGTTTGAAGTATTATTGGTTACCAGGTCATCCTCCACATATCCTTTGTGACATGCCTCAACGATCTGTTTTGTAATAGCATTTCTTACCTTTTGCCGCTCCGTTTCGTTCATCAGATTATAAAGAAGATCATAACTCAGGGCAACCTGCATTCCCAGTTCGCCCACCGGATAGTAGATATGCTGCCCCCGTTCCGCAAACCATGGGTGGAGCCAGGAAGGAAAAGCACTAATCTTTAACAGCAGGGCCTTGCCATATTCGCCAGCCTCTTTGTCTCCCAATAGATGATATGCAAGGGCATTGTTATATAGACCGCTTCTCCATACATTGATCCTTGCAAACCACGGCACAATATTGGGTAATCCATTGGCAGGATGGATGTCAGCACCAGGAAACTGGTCCATGTCGAACACAATATCCCCAACAGGATTTTCTTCGCGGTTCTTTTTTGCTCCGGACCTTATCTTTTCTTCTACATTGTTGAACCTCGCACTATTCAGTCTGGATACAACCCGGTTTCGTCCCTTCTGATCAAACCATAACCTGGGATGGTTCCCACCGATACTGTCCGGCCTTATAAAAATTGTAAACTCTGTATCAGATAGTTTCTTCCCCTCTTTATGTGCCTCCAGTGTGGCCAGGTATAAACCTTCAGGAAAAGTAAGTTCAAATGTTGTTTCCCATTCGTCACCATCTCCATTCAGATCCTTGTTTAAAACCGTGTTCTGCCTGTGGGTGAAGGAAGTAATTTTTAAAGAAACACGCTCCGCATCAAAAGGCCATGTTCCTTTCAGGGAGAAGGTTTCACCACTTTGATAATGTTTTTTTGGAATAAAAGGCTTCCACTCAGTCAGGTTTACCATCTCAGGCTCGCTGAAACTGAAAGGAGTTTTTCTGGCTCCTTTCAATTCTACATCATCAATGCCCAGGAAGATGGGCATTGCCGGGTCGGCCTTTGGAAACTTTGCCAATACAGCCAGCGCATTTACCTTAATCTTTCCTTTCGGCAGATCCGCATTCTGTTTGATAAAATCATGATAGTCAGCTTCTATCCAAACCCATCTGTTGGTTACCGGGTTGGTTATTGTATAGTCAACCTTTCCATCAGGCCCGGCTGCCAGGCGTATCTTGAAGAACTCCGGATCAAGCTCGGTTTTAAGGTAATACCTGAGCTTTATGGTGGAGCCCGGTACCATATACGCATCAAATTTCTTCTGGGCACCGGCATAATTATCCACATGGGTGTAGGGTGTTACCTTTTGCACAATGGATAGATTTGAATCACCGGGCGCTATACTGTCAACCCTCATATTGGGATCAAAGGCTGTATCCTGCCAGAACGGATAGGAAGCCCAGGCGCTTAGCTCATTGGTCTCGAAGTCCTCACTATACCCGAAAGGTTCAACTGTTTTGTCTGTAGTTGAACTATCATCACAGGCAAATAAGAACGGCAATGCTAAAAAAAACGCAATACACTTTTTCATGTACATCTTCATAAAGAATGATATTGGGATTATTTTCTACATAATTTCATCTATATAAACTTCCTCTTTCCTCCTGGCTGATTCATAAAGGGCTGCAATAAGTTGAAGGGATCTGCGACCTTCCTCTCCTGAGCAGATCAGTTCTTCTCCTGTCCTGACAGCAGCAATGAGATTTTCTACCTGAATAATATGTCCCTCAACGGGAAATTGTGTGGCCGATGAAGCTGCAGTACCCGCTTTACCCTTCACTTCGGAAATGGTCTCTTTTGCGAGGACCTCCTTGGAATCTGAGACTGCCCAGCTTGTGATTTTGTCTTCTACAAGGAGAACTGTACCAAGTGTGCCATTGATATCAAAAACATTACCCTGCCCCGGGTTTGTTGCAGAAGCGGTTTGCAATCGCCCGTATGCGCCATTTTTATAGGTTAATATGGCAATGGCAATATCTTCAACCTCAATATCTTTATGGGCAACCGTATCAATCTTGGCATATATTTTTTTCACATCTCCCATCATATACAACAGAAGGTCTATACCGTGACTCCCCTGGGTTATGGAGCTCCCGCCGCCTTCGTGTTCCCAGGTCCCACGCCATGCAGCACTATCGTAGTATGCCTGATTGCGCCAATACTTAATGGATGCATCTCCAAAAATCATTTTGCCAAACAGGCCATCTTCAATGGCTTTCTTTATTTTATTTGGCGCCTCTTCTGTCCGCTTTTGATAGACAACACCCAGCTTTACGCCATTTTCCCTGGCTACATGGATCATCTCTGTCGCATCCTTCACTTTTATGGCCATGGTTTTTTCAACCAGTATATGTTTCCCTGCTTTTGCAGCATCAATAGATTGTTGTGCATGAAGTCCCGTAGGGGTGCAAACACAAACTGCATCGATGTCTTCCCGCCTGATCATTTTTTGCCAGTCGTTGTCTATCTCACACTGGTACTTGGATGCAAATTTTTCAGCACTCTCCCTGACTATATCTGAGACAGCTACAATTTTTGCATTCGCTTGAGCTTTAATCGCCTGGGCATGATACTCACTAATCACCCCTGAACCAATGATGCCAAATCTAAATTGTTCTTCCATGTTTATTTCAAAGTTTTTTCTAATTCTAAAAATTCATTCCAGATAAAGTCGTGTTCTTCACCAAAATAGTGATCAGAAAAAACCGATTTAATCCCGGTAATCATTTCCGTAAATTCCTCCTTTTGGCTGGTGTCGTATGGCGAAGGGATGCCCCTGATCAGACATCGAAACGCTGTGATGGTCAGAGACTTTAACCGGTTTTTGATCAAAGGTGTTTTGGCTTTTTTAGCAGCATCCAGGCTGGTTCTGTAAACTTTTCTCAAGAGATCGCGTTCTTCCCAGGTCAAATAGTTGTTTGTATTTCTGGTATGGATATTATTATACCATTGACGATGATATTTCAATGCCTCCTGATAATGAATCAACGCTTCTCCCATACGAGGGTCTCCATAGTATCTCTTACCGAAAGATTGCAAAAATGTTTGATTGGGAATTATACCATCTCTGGCACTCAGCGCATAATACATGGCGTTTTCATTATTATTGCCAAGTACTGTCTGAGGTGCCAGATTATTACCCTGCTCTATTGCTTCCCGGAAATATTTCTCAAGGTAATCTAGCTTTACCATCGGGAACGCGCCATCTTTGCTGACTGAAACATACAACCAGTACCATATATTGTTAAAATATTTGTTGTAGCTGTCAAGGTCTGTGAGTGCTGCGTCGATAATAGGGGTGTTGGGCACCACCCAGGCAATAACATCTTCAGGTAACAGTTCTGCAAGTTTCTCTGCCGGGTTCATATAGACCCACCCCATTAACAATACCAGGAGAGCATCTTCATTAACAGCTCTAATAGCCTGATAATAAGCGTTAAAGTATTTTGCTTCCCATTCGATGCGCGGCCTTTTTTTGTACACATCATCCATGTGGACGTGAATGCCTTCACTGGCAATGTGCCAGGCCATTCCGTCAAGGCCAAAGCGATTAAACTGATTAAGATACAAATTGGTACTGGCTTCTAGAGCTTCTTCGTCTGATGCTGACAGGGCGGGTGAGTCGTCAGGAAGCCGGTGCGTCATATTCATAAACAGGACTTTTAAACCAAGCTCCTGGGCGTATTTGACAATTGGTTTTATCAGGTTTTCCTCTTTTTCAGACATTGGGAGCTTGTGTGGGGTGGCAATTACGTAATGACTCAAACGATTATGAGAAGCCCAATTCACAGTCTCTTTTGTTGCAGACTTGAAGCCCTGGTAAATGATCCTTTCCTTGACAACCGGCTTCCATTTCAGCTCCTTTCCTGGCCACCTGAGCTCCTCGAAAAGAGTGAGTGTGGTTTCATTTATATTGGAGTAGATGGGGTATTCCCGGTTTAAAAAACGCACAGGTTCCCACCAGACATTTGCGCTTTTTTCCAAAAGTGTATATAAACCGTTTAACAAGCCCCGTTTGCTTCCACCAACCAAAACAACACCCTCAGTTCCATCCGGGAATTTTCTCACAGGTTTGATCACACATTCCTGTTCTTCAAGCTCTTCAGGGCATTCCAGCCCGGCCCAATCAAGCAGTTCTGATGATTTAGTTGTTGCAAGAAGAAGAATAAATCCTCTTCTCTTACTCTTCTTATTCTTCTCCTTTAATGCTTTTACCTCACATCCACTCGCTAGTGGTAAGTATTTCTGAAGATCTGCCAGAGCTATCTCTCCCGTCTTACCGAGATCATCTGCAACAAGAATATAAGTTATTTCATCTTTCCTTGCAAAAGGCTGGCCGCTATGTATTATGCTTCCCGCCTCTTTTATAATGATTACTTCCTCTTTTAATTTTATCTCCTTCCACTCATCTGTTCCGGCTAAAGAGAAAGCGTTAATCAGAGAAAGAACATAAAGGTTGATAATCACTACTATTCTGCGCATCATTTTTCCGCAGCTTTTTTGAGGACGGATGATCCTACAAATTCACTTTCATCAATATCTATGGTATGAAGTTGTGCCGCATTTTTTCTGACTTTTCTGACACCTTCGGCAATCAGCTCCATTTGCTGACTATCAGCAAGCAACAGATTCTGTTCGAAGAAGATTGTCTCCTGGCAGGCTTTTTCAGCAACCGGACAAACACTCTTTTTCATGGAAAGGTTGTTGTCGCTCTGGTACAAAGGCTGGTCATAGAGTGCCATGGGATAAAATGAAGAGGCTAAAACTCCCTCTTTGTTGAGTGCTGCAAGAAACTGAGACCTCTTTACGTTTTCAAAATTCTCGCTTTTGAAATTTAAAAGGAACAGATGATGGGCATGACGATCGCAATATGGCTGCCATCCTAAGGTTTCTATGCCTTCAATGCCCTCCAATAGCGAATAGAGTTTTTTTGCATTTACTGCCCTTTTTTCTGTTTGTTCCTCCAGTCGTTCAAGTTGGGCAAGGGCTATGGCAGCCTGAATTTCAGTATAACAAGCGTTCCATCCAAAACGGTAGTGAATATGACCTGAATATTTTTCACGAATGCCACGGCCAAATTTCCCCAGGCTGTAATGAATAAGGTCTATCAGCTCCATATTATTGCTGGTAACCATTCCTCCCTCACCGCTCTGTAGGTTTTTTGATTGCTGAAAACTGAACGATGAGGCATCCCCCAGAGAGCCTGCCTTTCGGCCCTTGTAAATGGCTCCGTGTGCCTGCGCTGCATCCTCAAGGACCTTAATTCCATGCTTTGCAGCGATCTCCATCAGGGGATCCATATCACAGGGATGACCGCCCATGTGCACAGGGATGATTGCTTTTGTCCTGTCGGTTAAGGCATCAGCAACTTTTGCATTGTCAATATTCAATGTTATTGGATCAATATCCACATACACCACCGTAGCTCCCACATTGTGAACGGCTGTTGCTGTTGCCATAAAAGTTGCTGCAGGTACAATAACCTCATCGCCTGACCCGATTCCCCAGGCAACCAGGCAAAGCTCCATTGAGACTGTTCCATTTGCCACTGCTGCACCATATTTTGCATCGCAGTATTTTGCAAATTTCTCATTCAATTCTGTAATCTTCGGACCTAAACCGGTCCCTCCCCAGATCTCACTGGAAAGTACTTCATCCATTAATTCCCGCTCTCTTTTTCCGGCATAGGGCCATTGCGGCCATTTTTCTGTTATCAGTGGTTTACCTCCAAAAATTGCTAACTCATTCATAGTTTGAAGCATTTGTTAAATCTACAATTAGGTTGATCAAGTACTTCCGGGTTGACAACAAACCGTGGTGGTTTTCCCGCCAGAAAAGAGTTTACATCATCCATGATCATATGGCGGATATCCCATCCACCCTCCTCGCTGTACCAGGCAATATGAGGCGAAAGGATCACATTGTCCATGGTAGTGAGCTCAGTATCGGGGGAGGGTGGTTCTGTTTCAAAAACATCCAACCCAGCCCCGCCAATCATACCCCGCTGTAAGGCTGTTATCAGATCATCAGTATTGATTACCGGTCCGCGGGCAGTATTTATGATTACGGCTGAATCTTTCATTAACCGGAACTTATCGAGATGGAACATACCCCTTGTTTCCTTTGTTACAGGTACATGGATTGTAATAATATCTGATTCTTTAAGAAGATCATCAAATGGTACATGTTCAATACCAA
The DNA here is from genome assembly GCA_039714655.1 of Bacteroidota bacterium. Taxonomy (GTDB): domain Bacteria; phylum Bacteroidota; class Bacteroidia; order Bacteroidales. The sequence goes on along the minus strand of JBDLIX010000065.1, from coordinate 21,981 downwards.
GTTCCTTATTTCTATCTTCACTTAAATATGGGTCACTCACAAGAATTTTCATGCCAAAGCCACTCATTTTTTTCAAAACAAGTGAACCGATATTTCCACAACCTACAATACCAAGCGTCTTACCCTTCATCCTGTGCATGGGGTAGATCTCTTCGGAATTCCATTCCCTTGAATCGATCCATCTTTGTAATAATCTATCCTGAAGCTTTCGTTTACGGAAAGTTTCCATGATCAGCATAATTGCATGCTCAGCCACATCTTCACCGGAAGCGGTGGCTTCATTAGCGAAAATGATCCCATTCCTGGTTGCAGCTTCCACATCCACATTATCATACCCGATACCATGCCTGAGCAACACCTTTACATTTTCAAGCCCGTCCAGTACCTCAGCATTCATATCAGCCATATTGGTAAGGAGGATGTCGGCATCTTTGAAATGCTTAATTATTTCAGAAGCAGATGCATCTCTTAACTGGTAGGATTTAAAACCAATTCCGATTTGTTGGCACTCTTCCTCTTCCCATTGTAAATCCCGTTCAATATAATCGGTAATTTTAAAGATAGGGGTGGTGCTCATTGTACTTTTTTTAAAGGCCCTCACTCTCAACGGTTTCAACCGTCGGATAGAGTTCATCCAGTTTCTTCATTATCTCATCCGGGATCTCAATATCAGCTGCTTTCAGGTTCTCTTCTGCCTGGGACATTTTGGTTGCACCTGTAATTACACTGGTAACCGCCGGATTCTGCAGGCACCACGCAGTGGATAACTGGGCTGCTGTAATATCTAATTCTGAAGCGATCTTTACCAGTTCCTCTCCTCTCTTTTTATTCTCTTCCGACCAGTACATACCTTTAATGATGGTATTGGTTTCATTATCTGCAGCGCGCGTTCCTTTTGGAGCTTGTTGTCCGGGCTTATATTTTCCGGTCAGCATGCCGTGGGCCAGAGAAGAGAAAACTACATTGCCAATCCCTTCCGCCTCAGTGGCCGGGAACAGATTCCTTTCCGGGTATCTGTAAAGCAGATTGTACCTGGGTTCACTGACCGTGATGGGTCTTGCCCCGATCTCAGCCGCCACCCTGTTGGCCCGTGCAATCCAGTGAGCGGGCCATTCACTGATGCCCCAGTATAGTACCTTGCCCTGCCTTATCAGATCTTCCATAGCCCGGATGGTCTCTTCCAACGGGGTATCCGGATCGGGACGATGGCACATGAGTACATCCAGATAGTCGGTGCGTAACCGTTTTAAGCTATTATGACAAGACTCAAAAATATGTTTGGCGGAGAGGCCCCGGTCATTGATCTCACCGGACATGGGTGCCCAGCATTTGGTTAACAGGAACAGATTCTGCCGCGGGAAACCGGCCAGGCTCTCTCCAAGGGCCCGTTCAGCCTCTCCGTTGTTATAGGCATCAGCTGTATCAAAGAAATTCACTCCACCATCATAATATTTATTGATGGTATCCTGCGTAGTTTTTTTATCGTTTTTGAAACCAATGGTTAGATAGCTGCCAAGACCAATGGAGCTAAGCTTAACTCCCCATTTGCCAATTTTTCTATACTGCATAGCTTCTTTTTTTACTCAATGTGTCCTAAAAGTATTATAAAACAATCCAAAGCCGAAAATTTAAAAATCATCATCACCACAAATTATTTTCGTCAGATATTATTGGTTACCAAACGGATTGGGAATCTTCACCAGGTCCTCGATCTCTTTGCCATTGTGTTCGAAACGTGCCAGGGTGTAAACATTCCCATTCGGGCCTACAGTGATTGAATTCACATAAGTTGGTATTGCCCCATCTTCATAGAAAATCGGACCATGGTCGGTGTATGTGTTGGTAGGGATGTGATAGGTGATCAGGTGCAGGTTCTCAAGACCTTTCGCAGCACCCATGGCGATCTCATCAACCCCTTTCACACGTTTACCATCAATATAGATCGGACCTCCAGTGAGATAATAGAGCGTCTCCCCGTCCGGACCCAGGTCAAATCCCAGGTAACCATAACTAAACTGATCGAACATTCCGCTCTTCTTTGATGGTTCCGATGTGATCCGGTCTACAATTTCAACCTTCTTTGCTTTTGGATCAAACTTAAACAGGTAACCCGAGTTTCCGTGTACCCCGTAGGCAACACCTTCAGGTTCATACCAGACAATCCGGCGCCAGTTATACTGCATGCTGCCGGGACGGGTATGATCATACTCCCCGAAGTAGTCGAGCCGCAGGTCAACACCTTCTACCTTTCTTATATCTTCCCAATCGGTGTTATAGGATAAAATATCTCCTTCGGCAGTAGAGAAATAGACTGTTCCGTCACTGGGATCCACAACCAGCGAACGACACAGTACCCGGTAGTCATCACCAACAGTACCTCCTTCTCCATTGCCTGATATTTTTCCCAGGTTCTTCAGTTCATCTTTCGCCACATCGTAATGCAGAAAATATCCGTAGGGCCAGGATATTCCATAGATCTGACCATGATCCGTATCCATATACATGGTTACAAAGGCCTCTCCATCAGGAGCAATGGCCAGATCTTCCCACTTGCCCGTTGATAAATCATAGCTGAGAATATGTCCGCCGGGATACAGCTTATATCCCTCCGGCGCATCAACAACCATCATCTCCATACCATCGATCATCTGATAGTATCCCGCATGTGTGGAAACATATAATTTCCCTTGATACTCATAATAGTTGCAATGGCTTTTTCCCTGCACTATTGCCTTCGTACCAGCCTCTCCACAGATCTCTGTAATATCACCCAAATGTTCCGTCTGATCACTTGACGGATCATATACATAGTACTGTCCGCCTATATCAATGGATTGTGACGACAGACAATAATAGATCTTTCCATCGCTGGCTGCACTGATCGTATTGTAAGTGTCATGTGCCAGCTCAAAGCCTGAATAGTAATGTTTTGCGATTAACGGTTTAGTTTCAACGGTTTGTTGTACTGCCGGTGTTGCTTCCTTGTTCGAACAAGCCGTAATAGCTATTAAGACGAAGAAAAGAAGTGCTAATGAAAGGTGTTTCATGGTTTGATTGTGTTTATTATATAATACAACTACACACAGAATGATTGTTTTGGTCAAATTTAATCATAGTTGATCATTATTACAAAATTATCAACCGCAAAATAAACAGGTTGCTTTCCTATTGTAAAATTTTGAAACGGCAATAGCTATGGGCTCAATCATTTGATTTTAGGAATCGGTCTTACAACCTTGACCAGTTGCGAGGTACCGGCTTGCATCGCGACATCTGCCGCATCAGCAATCGCCACGGCCTCGATCAACTGGTTGACAGGACCCTGTGGCTTGCCTGTCTCGACCATCTTTTTAACCAACCGTAAAATCTCTGCCGATCCCTGTGGATATTCCCAGCTTCCGACCCCCTGGTTGTGAATGGCACCCCTGCCTCCGGGGCCATATGCACTCATGTGCATGGATCCGTGCCATGTGCGCCCGATATCACAGTTGATCATCACTCCCTGCTTTGGCCGGTCCGGCCGATCACCCCAATTAAGATGAATACTGGTATGATTGGGTGTAACCAGCGCGCTGACCGACTCCACATCCGGGCCATAGACCGCCAGGGCATAACAGATCGTATGAATCAATCCTGCACGTTTGGTACCCCCGCCCTGGATTGTACCGAAATTTACCTGATCCAGCTCGGCAAGGCGGCTGGCAAATTCCCGGGTTTCAGGCAGGGTCTGGATAATGGAAAGCGACATGATGGGGGCATTGTTTTCTTCTGCCAGATCAAGCATGGCCACCACATCTTCCATACGGTGGGCAAAAGGTTTATCCACAAATGTGGGAACTCCTTTTTTCAGTCCGGGCGTGGCGAGTTTCAGGTGGTCGCTGCCATCCCAGTTACAATCGGCGATAAATACCAGATCGACATCGTCGCTCACCGCTTCATAAGAATCACAAACTTCAGGTGAACTGTTAAATATTTTAGCTGCCAGTTCAGCCGCAGTTCTGTCTTTATCCCACACCTTCACGATCTCAAAACCCTCCACAAAAGGCGCAGTCATAATTGTGGGCTCGGGATAAGAGGTGTAGAAGTAATAATGAACGCCTCCATGCATCCATGTGTAATTACCCGGCTTATCTAACTGCCATGTATACTTGCCTGATTGCTTCATGGAAAGCGGCGAACTTAAAAGTACCGGATCGTGCTTCTGCATCTGCGGGCCAAACCACATGCCATGTGAATCACATCCTATCAGGCCAACCCTGATTGGTTTCCCGGAACCTGGTGTTTGTGTCCATAGTGTGAATGGTAACAAGAGCAAAAGAACCAGGGTTAGTTTTTGTTGAAGTGTGTACATAATCATCATTTGTTTAGTTATTTGGCATTACTTTACCTCGAATGTTGAGAAAGCCTCTGTTCCCGATGTAAGATCCCTGACCGACACTTTCCATATTCCTGTGAGGTCATTGAGCGCAGGTATGATCTCTAACTCGTATTTCCCGTCATTGGTAGCATAGTAGTCCGTATAATCCGTTTCAGTACCGGAGGAGTCCGTTATGCGAATAAAAATGGGTTGTGATCCATAACGCTTACCCTCCGAATCCTCAATCGAAATGGCAATGTCTCCGATAACCATAGCCAGCCCTCCAACCTGAAGATCTGGTTTTGACTTTTTAACGAAAGCTTTCCACTGCGCCTGTTTCTGAGTGTCTTCATAAAAGGCGGTAGTAAATGCAAAGGGTGCTGTTTCTGGTAGTGGTGTGCGCCGTCTGTTGAAAGTGTTCTCGATAGCCATCCGCAATACACTTCCCTCGAATGAGAAGAGTCTCGAAAGCAACCAGATGTCATAGAAATCCTTCATCCGGCTATTAGCAAGCCCATGCTTAAGCATCGTTTCCATCTTTTCGGCGACCATAGTATATCGAGGGTAAGCCTTCAATTTCGGTGGTGGAGAATCAAAGAGCGTCGGGTATTCAATATCCTCAGGGGCTGGTGTAACCGTATCCCCAAAGCCAATATCGATTTGCAGAGGTATCCGGGCCTGATTCAGCAATCCAACCAGCGTAATGCGTACTCCGTCATACTCTTTGTCTTCCCGTATTTCCTCCATTGTTAAGGAATCAGGGTAATAGCTCATCCCATCATTCTTGTACTCTTTAGCACATATATCCCGAAAAACTCTTGCCAGTAGTTCCAGGTCAGGATCGCAGAATCCAAGAAGATCCGCATCTCTGGTTACACGGTAATTTTGACCTTTCCAGATAAGAAACAGACTTGCACCTTTCAAGATAAACTGTTCATTATATGGCGAGATACTAAGCCTGTATAGAAACCTCTCCATACCATAACGGGAGAGCAAAAGGTTGAAATCTTCCTGATTACTCCTGGCTCTGTTCAGCAGCTGCTGAAAGATCGAATGTGCAACGTTTTTTTTGTCGTGCCGGCTCATACAATCGCCTCCAGATAAGGGCGTATGATTTTTGAAACCCTGTCGACTTCAGCGGCTTCCACCAATTCATCCATGGTAGCTTTCCGGGAACGCCAAACCTCACGAAGTGCTTCTATTGCGACATCAACCCCAACTTTATTTCTGAATTTGAAGCAATCTGCAACAGTCTTGGCAGGGCTATATATCTTTACAATCGTGCCATTAATATTAACTTCCTGAATTCCAAAGTTATATACGTTTTCCATCAGAACTGTGTAGTGCAGCGGAGGATAAACTATACCTGGACGCCAGGTATCTCTCGGAACTGCAATCCAGATTTCATGTGGTATCTGGGTTGTGATCCCATGAAAGCTAAGTGCTGAGATCAGACAAACCACAGCATTGGGTATTTTCTTAGCAATCTCAACAAGGTTCTGGTTTTCTGTGATGGGTGCATCCGGAAGCATATACATTCCGCGTGCTGTTCTAATAAGTTGGCCTTTCTCGCTGAGCTTGTAGAGGTAATTCCTTGTAATACCAAGCACTTCAAGGTCAATCGCTTGGATGATCCCTTTTTCTTTGGCGAGCTCCAGTATTTGTTCTGTTCTGTTCATTGAAACTCCATATTGCATATTCTTCACAAATATACATATATGTGAATAAATTGCAATATCAGCAACTGCCAAAAATAAAAAAGATACAGTCAATTCTGAGAACGGAAAACTTACTCATTTAGCGCCAGAATCACGGAAGGGGTTTACCGGATAAAGAGCCAGATAAACAGCAGTAATATTAACCTGGTGTCCGAGAGGGCCTTTTTAAGGTAGGATTTAGCCCTGTACAGATGGTTTTCAACGGTTCTTGCGGAAATTCCCAGCTTTTCTGCAATTTCTTTGCTGGTGAGACCGTCCCGCATGCTAAGGTGGTATATTGTTCTCTGCCTCTCCGGTAATTGCTCGAAAAGTATTAATTATTCAGCTAATAGCAAAGGAGCGTGATACAATAATACTGTCCCGTCAGGAAAGTATTGTTCATTCAAAAAATTGCATCTATCTTGGATGTGGATGGTCTAATTCACATTATGAATAAATGAATACCATGAAATACAACTTCATAACAATTGGGTTTGCAGGAATCATAATACTATTTGCTCATGTAGTATCAGGTCAGGTATCTGTCGGAAATACACAATGGGAACGCGAACCGGGATTTACCTATCCTGTGATCACAGAGCCCCATACCCCAAAGTCGTTTAAACCCCGACAGTATGTAATATACCGTACGATTGACGATATTTTCATTGACGGAAAGCTGGACGAATCCAGCTGGAAAAATGCCGAATGGACCGATAATCACGTTCATATTTTATTTGAAGGATACAAAAACCCGGGTCTCAATACAAGGACAAAAATGGTTTGGGATGATGAGAAGATCTATTTCGCCGGATTTCTTGAGGAACCCAATATTTATGCACACTTCATTAAAAATGATACGTTTATCTGTTATGAAAGTGATTTTGAGATATTTATTGATGTGGACGGTGATGCCAGAGATTATGTTGAAATTGAATTTAATGCTATAGGTACATTCTGGGATGTTACCTATGCCAAAGAACTCGATAAAGGCGCTCTTCCCAAAAGCTTCAGTTGGATTCCCAACAGCGAGCCGTGGGATGTGCAAGGAATGCTATTGGCCGTACGGGCAGATGGCACAGTGAACTATCCCCTTGATAAGGATGAGGGCTGGTACTATGAGTGTTCCATTCCCTGGAGTTCACTTCAGGAACTGAGTTTGAGTGGTGATAAGTTGAATCAGAACGGTGCATCTATGCGGGTGAATTTCAGCCGGGTTCAGTTTAATATCAAGGAAGATTGGCCCATTGAAGATTGGCTCCACCGTATTAAGAACGTTGACTGGCTGTGGTCTCCCATGCTCACCTACCGTGCGCATGTGATTGAGACCTTCGGACGTGTGATCATGTCCGAGCGGACTGTGGTTCAAACAAAAGATTGGGAATTAGAGAATGCGTTTCCATTTATTGAGCCGCCAAAAGCGCAAAAGAAACCCAACATTGGCAGCATGAAAAAAATCAAAGGAGGGAGCTATGCCATCGGTCCCGATGACGAAGATCCCAGCGGCGCTTCCCCAAGGGGCGAGGTAACGGTTGAGGATTTTTATATTGACTGTTATGAAGTTACCATCGGTGAATACGCCAGGTTTCTCAACACAGGAGGATATGATGCCTACTACTGGGAAGACATGGCCAGTCCCGATTGGTGTGGAATTAAAAAGGAAGGGGATGGCATATATAGCGTGGTGCCTGGGAAAGAGTTCTACCCAGTTTGTCTTGTCAAAATAGAGGGTGCAAAAGCATATGCCCAATGGGCAGGTAAAAGACTTCCTACAGAATATGAATGGGAAATAGCAGCACGTGGAGGCGAAGAGCGGCTTTATCCATGGGGGAACGAAAAGCCTGATATTACCAGGGCAAATTTTGATTATCATATTGGTCACACCGTCCCTGTGGGTTCGTATCCGGAGGGAAAAACAGTTGAGGGAGTGTATGACATGGCTGGGAATGTAAATGAGATGATCGATAATAAGTGGGAGGTCTATCCATGGAGCAAAAAAAGAGTAGATTTTATTCAGGCACTGAAAAATCCACTGTGCAGGGGTGGTGCATGGACGTCGCCTGAAAATATGCTGAAATCCACCTACCGTGATGTGGTGAAAAGCCATTATATGGCGCCATTTGTTGGTTTCAGGTGTGCCAAAGATGCAAATTGAACTCCCAGCCAGTCCACAACATATTATACACTCGATTTGTCATCTGTTGTATTAACGATGCCTTCTCGACTATGCTATCAAGCCGCAGGTTTACTTTTCTATATGCTTAAAAACAAATCTGATACAGAATAATATTGTAATGAGTGGTAGAGTGAAATCATGCAAATGTAAAGACTTAGTAAAGCTAGATCTATCATATTTAATAATTTGATTACATGAAGTATACGAAAATTTTCAGAATTTAGAATATTTCTGAAAAGTTTATATATTTGTTATCTTTACAATGGTATAGTATAGTATAGTATAGTAAAAACAATTGATCATTCTTTGTCACTAAAGGAAAAAATACGCAATTGGGTATTGTCCAACATTCAAAATGAGGAGTGGTTGCCCGGAGATAGTATTCCCTCCATCAGTCAAATTGTCACCACTTTTAATGTGAGTCGGGAGACGGTTCGTCTAAGCCTGGAGAACCTGGTTCAAAGGGGTGTTTTGCAACCCAGGCAGGGCAAAGGATATTTTGTGGCTTCTCATCATAAAATCAGCTTGAGGGTAGCGTTGCTGTGTAAAATTGATGGTGTATATATTAAACCTATATACCAGGGACTGATTGATGAAATGGGGGAAAACATATCGATTCAGGTCAATGAGATCAGACAGTCTGAAAAAACCCTGACATCTTTGCTGGAAGATTTTGTAACACGACAAGCCATTGACCGGATACTTGTTGTACCCATATCCGGGAAAGAGGAGGAGATCGATAAAATTCTGAAGCCCTTTAAACGACGCATTCAGGTTGGATGGATCGATAAAGCTCCTGCTGAAACAAAAGACCCTGTTTTTTTATGCGACTATGAAGCGTGTGTGAATCTTGCGGTCAACCATTTTAAAAGCAACAACATCGAGCAGTTATTCTATTTTTCCAGAAATCCGGAAGACCAGTCAATTTTTACGAAGATGCGCAATGCTTTTAAAAATGCCGTATCCCGAAACAGTAAAACAAATGGTATCATTCATGACTGGCAGCATTTAGTGTCCATTGTGAATGAAAACCGAAATTCAATTGGAATAATGGCTGAGTCAGATACGGAAGCTGTATTCCTGTTATCCCGGTTGAAAGCAAATGGTATAAAGATTCCCCAGCAGGTTTCCATCATTAGCTGTGACAATTCTGAAATCACAGAGTTGGTAACACCTTCCATCACTTCAGTAGATCCCGGATTCATTGAGCTCGGGCGAAAAGTCAGAATGTGGATTCAGGGTAATTATGAAAATGAAAATAGTACTTCACCGGTGGTGTATTACTCATCACCCATACTTATTCTCAAAGAAAGTTCCGGTTAGGAGCTATCATATTATGGAAAATCAAGAAACATTAAATGAAATGAAACACCTTAAATTTATCCCGGCTTTTTCAATCCGCTCCTTGCTACTGCTATTCCTTGTACTTTATAGTTCTGCCTGCTCAGGTCCCAATGAGAGGGAAGCAAGCAGCGATATAGTTATTGAGAATGCAGAGATGCGCCTCGTGCTGGGCAGTGACGGGACAGCCCGCAGTCTGATTCATAAAACCAGTGGACAGGAGTGTTTGATGAAAGGGGTTCATATTCCGGCATTTTCAATCACCCAGGATATGCCCTACGATAATGAGATTAAACTCACCTATCCGGCAAAACGAAAAACATTTGGTGCAGATTCATTGTACAGAGATGGAGATAACCTGATCGTAAGTTTTGAACTTACCGATTACGAGGCAATTATAAGTTTGAATATCACAGATGATTATTTCGGATTTACATTGGAGAAAATGAAGTATAAAATAGCGGCTATAGGCGACAAACGAAAAACCCGGATTGATGAATTTATCTTCTTACAACTACCGGTTAAAGACCGGGACCATTTTGGAGAATGGTTGAATGTATTATGGGACAATGATGTGGCAGTTAATCTGTTGGCAACTGATCCTTATTGCAAGATTGATGCAGAAAAGAGGCAGGGTTACAAAATATTTCAGGCAGGAGGTGAACGTGAAGTAAAAATGGAGGGAGTGGGGGCAGCGTTGATCACCACAGATAAAAGCAAACTACTGGACCGTATCGATCGTGTTGAACGGGATTTTAACCTTCCGCTGGGTGTAGAAAGCAGGAGAAGTGAGGAGTACAAGAATTCTTACTATGCTGTAAGGGGTCTCATATCAACCCAAAATGTTGACGAGCATATTGCCTATGCCAAACAAGCAGGATTGCGGCAAATGATAATTTACTATCCCTCCTTTGCAACTTCCATGGGGCATTTTACATGGCGGCCCGAGTACTCCAACGGTATGGAAGACCTGAAAGAGGTTACCAGAAAGATAAAAGAGGCGGGTATACTCCCGGGATTTCATATCCACTATAATAAAGCCCAGATCAACGATCCGTATGTTACACCTGTCCCTGATAACCGTTTGAATCTGAGACGGATCTTTACCCTGCGGGAGAACATTGATCAGGGTACAACTACAATAACAGTTGAAGAGAATCCTGCCGGGTGTACGCTGGAAGATGGAAGACGCATGCTGAAAATAGGAACAGAAATAGTATCATATGAGGCGTATACCACAGAACCACCCTATCAGTTTATTCATTGTAAACGAGGCGCATTAAACACAAAACCTGCAAAACAGAAAAAAAGTACCATTCTTGGATTGTTGGATATTGATTTCTGGCCGATTTTTGCGCGCTTTAATCAAAATACTGATATCCAGGCAGAAGTGGCTGAGAGGATTGCAAATATTGTTGAAGAGTGTGGTTTTGAGTTTATCTATTATGATGGTGCAGAGGATGTAAACCGTCCTTATTGGTACAATGTAACAAAGGCCCAGCTGGAAGTATTCAATGCCCTGAAAACAAAATCGATATTTGCTGAAGGGGCACAGAAATCGCACTTTGGCTGGCATATTCTAACCCGGGGGAATGCATTTGATACTTTTCGCCCTGAGGATATTAAAGAAGCGACCCGGAAATTTCCCATTGAAGCAATCAAGATGATTTCCAATGATTTCAGTTCGATCGATTTTGGCTGGATTAGATATGAGTTACCTGGTGAAGAGACAATAGGGGTACAACCCGATATGTTTGAATATGTTACCAGTAAGGCTGCAGCGTGGAATTCAATTATCTCCATTGGTGGTGACCTTGAATTGATTAAAAATCATCCCAGAACAGATGATATACTTGAAGTGACTCGCAGGTGGGAAGAGGTAAGGGTAAATGATTGGCTGACAGAAGAACAGAAACTGAGTCTGCAGGATGAAGAACAGGAACATATCCTGCTGATTGATGAAGCGGGTGATTTTGAGCTGCAGTCTTATGAACAGATCTATAGTATTACAGCAGAGAATTCAGCCATTCGTGCCTTCATTTTCAACCGGAATAACAAAGTTTGGGTTGTCTACTGGCATACTTTCGGTGAAGGCAATATTCAATTGCCGGTAAACGCTGACAGGATAACCCTGTTTGAGGAGTTGGGTAAAGAGATCCCATTGCATGCAAACAAGGAGAATATTTTGGTTCCTGTGGGGAACCGGCGCTATATTCAATTCGATTTATCGTACGAAGAAGTTATTGACCTGTTTGCCCGGGCAAATTTGGTGAAATAGAAAAATCAGAATCATACCAAAACTTATTTAATAAACTTTTAAAAATGTACTATTATGATGAATGTGACATGTGGATTTACAATTCCTATTACAAAGTATGGTCTTCCTCCTACAGTTGATAACATTATTAAAGTGATGGGTGAGATCTCTGATGCTGGCTTTGATACCATGGAGATGGAAATTGTGGCAGGAGAGTACCAGGATTATGATGACAATTGGGAGTTGATTACCAATCGGGCAAACGAGCTGAACCTGGAGGTTGTGAGTATCATGGCGGTAACCTATGATATATTCTCGCTCGATAAAGAGAAAAGTGAACAAGCGATCAAAGATTTCAGAAGAATCTGTGAAATGACAGCCTCCATCGGGGCCAAAATGATTACCAATTGTTTTTATCTCCCTCCTGAAATGGTACCCGCAGAAAGAACATCCTACTACCACGGAGGCCCATCCATATCAGTGAATGTTCCTGAAGGTTTTCAATGGTCCGAGCTCAGGGATTATGTGATCAGTCAGCTGAAAAAGTCATCTGCCATTGCCAGTGAAAACGGATTGACATTCGCCATGGAAATGAGAGCTGGGGATTTCATATCTTCCATTGATGGAACGATCAGTGTATTTAATGACACAGGGCTCGATAATATCGGATTGGTGTATGATGTTGCCCATGCCCATGCCATCAGTGAATACCTGGATCTGGGTATCTATAAACTGGGAGATTACCTGAAACTGGTACACCTATCGGACAATGATGGCAGCCGTCCCTATCACTATCAGCCCGGAAAAGGAAATATCGATTTCAAAAATATTATCGATACCCTGAAAAAAGTTGGGTACAATGGAAACATTGTGGTAGATATCAGTGGAATAGATAATATTATGGAAGAGGCTGTGAAAATGAAAGATATGATTGAAAAAATGATTGCTGACTAATATTCGATACAAAATGAAACTAAGTTATTCCACAAAACTCTATTATAACTACAGACTTGAAGAGACAATCCGCAGGGGGGCAAAAATCGGTTATCCTGGAGTTGAGATCTGGGGTGGCAGGCCCCATGCCTACTACAAAGACATGGACGAATCTGCTGTTTCCTCTGTTAGGAAAGTTATCGATGAAACCGGAGTTGAGATCTCCGGTTTTATTCCTGCTCAGTTTGGTTATCCGACCAATTTGTGCAGCCCAATTAAAAATTTAAGGAGAGATAGTGTTGAGTATATAAAAAGAAGTATTGATACCTCTCTTGCCCTGGGTTGTAAGAAAGTAAGCCTGTGCCCTGGTCGGACTCTTTACGGACAGGGTTATAATCAGGGGATGGAAGATTTAAATACCAGTCTTTCAGAATTAGTAGATTATGCTATTAAAAAGGATGCCCTCCTTTTGCTGGAACCTGCTCATATGCTGGAAAGCGACCTGATCTTAACCATTGAAGACGGGGTCAGGATTATTGAAGAGCAGCAATATGAAAATATGGGCATTGCGTTAGATACAGGACACTGTCACGTGAATAAAGAGGTTCTGGTGGATACGGTTTATTTGCTCGACCAAAAGCAGATACCGATGCATATTCACCTGGACGATAATAATACCATGGGTGACCAGCATAAAATTCCCGGAGAGGGAACCATCGATTTCGTTCCTTTCCTCCAGGCATTGATTAAAGCAGGTTACGATGGGTATTTAACTGTTGAGTTGGGGTTTGATTATACAGCGAATCCCGATGCCGCAGCTTATAAAAGCAAGAAGGTTGTTTTATCACTTATTGAAGAAGCCAGCACAGATTTGATTTAATTTTAAGTGAGCTATATTTAACAAAAATATATCAAAGATGAAACGAATGAAACGAAATATGACCTTATTGGCCGCCGTTGTAATCCTATCATTAGCATTTCACTTCCCGGCCCGGGCCGAAATAGAACTGCCGGCCATTTTTGGGGATAACATGGTATTACAGCAACAAACTGATGCGGCAATCTGGGGCACTGCTTCTCCAAACAAATCTGTTAAAGTGACAACCTCCTGGAACGGTAAAAACTATTCGGTTAAATCTGATGCTGAAGGTAGCTGGAAGATGAAAGTGAAGACTCCGGTGGCTGGAGGACCTTATACTATTACCATTTCCGATGGTAAAACACTGAAGCTGACCAATGTATTAATCGGGGAAGTGTGGATTTTTTCAGGTCAGTCTAATATGCAAATGACCATGCAGGGTTATAAGAATGAACCCATATTGGGAGGCAATGAAGCCATTGCCACATCCAGCAATGAAAAGATTCGCTTGTTTACTGTGGAGCGTGTCAAAAACCTTGAACCACAAACTGATTTCCCGGGTCAGTGGCTGGAATGTGAACCCGGCAGTGTTGCAGAATTCAGTGCGGCAGCCTATTTCTTTGGTCGCATGGTACAACAGGCACTGGGTGTTCCGGTGGGCTTGATCTGTTCCAGTTGGGGAGGAACCCGGATTGAACCCTGGATCAGTGAAAGTGGATTCACGGAGTTTGATTGGGTAACACTGCCTGACAAACAACAGGAAGGTGAACCATCAACACAAGCTCCAACTGTCCTTTACAATGCCATGATTGCTCCCATGGTTGGATTGGCCATCAAAGGTGCCACATGGTACCAGGGCGAGTCGAACCGAAACGAACCAAAGGAGTATGAAAAACTGATGCCCGGACTAATAGAGAACTGGCGGAACCAATGGGGGATTGGTGATTTCTCCTTTTACTACTGTCAGATCGCACCATACGATTATGGAACACGTGGTTTCAATTCAGCTCTTCTGCGCGAAGCACAGTTGAATGCCTCCTCAGTTCTGCCAAACACCGGTTTGGCCTGCCTGATGGATGTGGGCGAACAAAGAAGCATCCACCCGGCTGATAAGGAAGCGGCTGGAGAGCGACTGGCATACCTAGCCCTGGCAAAAACCTACGGATTAGAAGGGATCCAGCATTCCGGCCCCGTCTTGAAGGAGATGACCATTGAAGGCAGCGTGGTAACCCTTACCTTCGATCATGCTGAAAACGGATTGACAACATTTGGGAAAGAGCTCGTACACTTTGAAGTTGCAGGAGCCAATCAGCGTTTCTATCCGGCAGAAGCATTTATTAACCGTCAGGGAATCACCCTAATTTCACCACGTGTACAAGAACCGGTTGCTGTACGTTATGCATTCGATGATTTTGTCATTGGAGAGCTGTATAATACGGAAGGTTTGCCGGCTTCGTCGTTCCGGACAGATGATTGGGAGATGGAATAGCAATGATACGATCATTTAGGGCATTCAGACCTGTTATCCTGTTGTTTACGATGCTTCTTATGGCGTCGGCCTGCCGGGACAGCGGGGAAGAGATAATCACATTCAAAGAAAACGGCTCATGGTGCTGGTTTCAGGATGAGCGTGCGATCATACATCATAACCAGATGATAATCGGATCGGTGGCCGACCGGTATGGCAAAAACGGTGAGGCGATTGATGGACACATAGAGGTTACTGTTTATGATCTGGAAACAAATACCCATCTGGGCACACAGGTTTTGCAGGAAGAATTGATCGCTGATGATCACAATGCACCTGCATTCCTGGCTCTACCAGATGGCAGTCTGCTCTCTGTATATGCCGGGCATAATCAGGACAGTCTCATCCGCTATCGGATCTCAAAGAAAAACAGTGCGCTGGAATGGGAAAGTGAGAAGAGTGTAAAAGGAGTGGGATTGGTTACCTATTCAAATACCCATTTTCTGCAGTCAGAGAACAATGGTGAGGGAAGGATCTATAATTTCTACAGAGGTACAGAGAAGTTTCCTTATTATATTTTTTCTGATGATCTGGGTAAAAACTGGCAGGCAGGAGACCAATTGATCACCTTTGAACAGCGATGGCCCTATGTGAGATACACTTCTGATGGAAAAAGCAAAATACACTTTATTACCACCGAAAGCCATCCCAGGTTTTGGAATAATAGTATTTATCACGGGTACTTTGCAAATGGGAAAGTTTACAGGTCAGATGGAACATTGATTCGTGATCTAAAGGATGGCCCGATTCATCCCACAGAAGCAACAAAGGTGTTTCAGGGGGACAGCTTACATAATGCATGGACCACTGATATTGCGCTGGATAAAGATGAGTTTCCCTACATTGTCTATTCCGTGAGGGAAGATATTGATCATTTCCATTACCGCTATGCCAGGTGGAACGGTAGTTCATGGAATGATCATTTTCTTGCTTTTGCAGGAAGAGCCCTCTATGAGGTCCAATATGATTACAGCGGACTTGTAGCGCTGGACCCTGATAATCCGGATATTGTATACATCTCCACAGATGTTGACCCGGTCACTGAAGTTCCGCTGATAAGTAATGTGGATCATGATCGCCATTATGAAATATTCAGGGGAACCACAGAAGATTCGGGTTCATCCTGGTCGTGGGAACCATTGACACAGAACTCTGTCAAAGACAATATACGTCCTATTATGCCAGACAGCAAAGGGGATTATAGCGTAGTGCTCTGGCTGAAAGGATCTATGAAAAGCTATAAAGATTACAACTTTGATGTGGTAGGCATGATCAACCCGTAAATAATCAATGTATGAAACGTTATGCAAGGCTCATTGTTCTAGTTTCGATTTCTCTCGGAATATTATCTACCCAACCGGTCAATGCCCAATCGCTACGGGCGGGTACTGGTAAAAGCAATATTACGGCAGATTGCGGAGATGTACATGATTCACTTTATGTGAAAGCGCTGGTTCTTAAAAGCAAGAAAGTCAACCTGGCCATTATTACACTGGATGTGGTTGCCATTGGCCGGGTTGGCGATGTACCGGATGACTATTTCGGCAACATAAAGAGAAGGCTACAGGAGGATTTCAGCATAAGCCATCTTCTGGTGAATGCTTCGCACAATCATTATGATGGCTTCTTAAATGGTGGCGGGAAACTGGTCCATAATGTGGAAGAAAAGACGATGCAGGCGGTAGCAAAAGCGTTGAAGAATTTAGAAAGCGTTAAAGTGGGTGCCGGCAGTGGGTTTGAAAATCGCATTTCCATGAACCGCCGCATTAGATTAAAAGACGGAAGTGTCTATACCATCCGGCATGCCAATCCCAATATGCCCGATGACCAGGTGGTGGGAGTGGGGGAGATCGACCCTGAAATCGGGATACTACGGATTGACAGACTGGATGGAACTTCAAAAGCCGTATTATACAATTTTGCATGCCATCCCTATACCGGTGTGCCTGATAAAGGGGTGACTGCTGAATACCCTGGTTTTGCTTCAAAAGTAATTGAGGAAAACCTGGGAGATGGAACCATGGCATTCTTTTTACAGGGTGCTGCCGGCGATATCACCGAGATCTTATACAAAAATGTAAATGATGTCAGGGATTGCGAACCGTTTGGGGAAATGCTGGGGGAGAGTGCCTTAAAGGGATTCAGAGCCATTGAAACTTCCAGATCAATCCCCTTCTCCGTGATATCAAAATCCATCGAGCTTCCTTTGAGACAGGATGTTTCCTATCATATCAAAGAGCTGGAAGCGCAGGAGCAGGAGCTGCTGGGGTCACTCAGGTCGACCAGCCTCAATATGAAAACATTCATCCCACTCTACATCAAATACGCCCTGTCACCCGTTTACCCTTCTTACTATTCCTACCGCTATATGCAGGAGGAGAAGGAAGGGATGGAAGGACTGAAAGCAATGGATCAGGAGAATCGAAAGAATATGGATAAATATATCCGGAATATGCGTGCCATGGATAAACTGGCACAAATCCAGGAGAACAAGGCATTCCTTAAGACAAAACAGGGTGAAATCATCAAAATCAATGAGAAAACCATTGCTGTTGAAATTGAGGGAATCCGCATCGGGGATTTTGTGCTTGTCACTTTCCCGGGAGAACCGTTCGCCCGGGTGGGTATGAACATTAAAGATGGGTCGCCATACAAACACACATTTCTGGCAGGTTTCTCCAATGGTTATTTTCACTATGCACCTACAGCAGATGAATACGAAGCATGGGGTTATGAAGTAATGAATTGTATTCTCGCTCCGGAATGGCAAAACATTTACGAGCAGGAGATCCGGGAAATACTCAAAGAGTTATAAATCACCATAATGGTCCAAATAAATCGCCGGGATTTTGTAAAAAAGAGCATGCAAAGCTCTCTAGCCATTGCAGGAGGTGTCGTTATAAGAAATCTGCCGGCATTTCCGGATATGATGTCAGATAAAGCTGTTTCTGCCATGATCCCGATGCCGCTCCAGGTGGTAATTGATGATGTGGGTTGGTGGTCCGGGGAAGATGGCAGCAAATGGCAGGAACCATACCGTACCGGCATTCACCGGAATCATGTGGTGGCCGACTATCAGGCCATCGTATCATTGGGGAAAGCGCTGGGGATACGTCCTCAGGCAGCCATGGTACTTTGTGAATGGGATCGGAAGAATATCCTGAAAAATGTACCACATAGCACATGGATGGGGAGAAACTGGGATAACAGCCTTTGGGTAGGTCCCTGGCTTGAGGAAGCAGCTGAGATGATCAACAACAATCAGGAGTATTTTGAGATCACCGTGCATGGAGTGGGACATGAGTGGTGGACCGATGGTCTGTTTACCCGAGCGGAATGGGCGGATAACTCGGGAGTGATGCGACCGAAAGAAGATATTGAAAGGCATCTTGATGCTTTCGCTGAAATCATGAGGCAAAACAACCTGGGTGGACTTCCAAAATCATTTGTGCCGGCTGCATTCAGACATGGATTTGGTGTAACGCCGGGTAACGATGCTAGTATCGCTGAGTTGCTTAGTAACAGAGGATTTACATACATAAACACACCTTTTGCAGGGATGCGTAACAAAGAGCATGTGCAATATGACAACTTTGGTGTGGATGGAGGGGTGATGACAGTTGACCGAGGAAACAAAGATCTTCTTGACTGGTATGAAATCAGTACCATACCCAATGGAGTGATTGAGGGGACAACCTGTGGAATGCACTGGCCCAATCTACTCCATGAAGAGCCTGATAGAAATTCAGAAATTGTGGATGGATGGGTAAATCTACTCGCCCCGTATAACCATAGGCAAGAGACAATCTTGGCGAAAAACTCACATTGTTTTCAGCAACAGCTCGCACATCATCAGTGTACGAAAATCGATGTGCTGGATGGTATGATTCAACTTGATTTTGCCCAAACCAATCAATTGGACACAATTATTTCCAATGATGAATTAACTGTTAAAATCCGGAGTAACAAAAAATTGGATTTTTCCTCCCCTAATATTCATATTGTTTCTGTCACTCCCAGGAGAGAAAACAACTTCATTCTCTACACCCTTGAGCTTCGAAAAAAGGAGGAGGATGTTGCATTGATAACTTTTTAAGCAGACAAAAAATCTATTTTATGATACCCGTACGTTTTGGAAATCAGATCATTGAGTTGAGTATACCTGAAGAAAATCTCTGTTTTAATCTGAAGAGGAACCGTTTCCAGGCCGAAAATAGTGAAACAGAGGAGATAAAAAGAGCACTGGAAAATCCGGTGGGTTCGAAACGATTGAAGGAGATCGTTCAAAAGGAGTCATCGGTAGTCATTATGGTGGATGACCGGACCAGAAAAACACCACAAAAGCGAATCCTGCCTTCTGTTTTAGATGAGTTGAACAGCGCAGGGGTGAAAAACAGCCAGATCAAGCTCATCATTGCCACGGGAACCCATCGGGACATGACAAAAGAGGAGATTTTGGAACGTTTTGGCCAGGAAATTGTTGATCGGGTCGTGATTGAGAATCACGATTGCAATAACAATCTGGTTAACAAAGGTGTGACCAGGAGAGGAACACGAATTCTGGTAAACAGAAATGCGCTGGATGCTGATATCCGGATTGCTGTGGGGGCATCATTGCCACATCATCCCACCGGATGGAGTGGAGGGGCTAAAATGTTCCTTCCTGGTGTGGCCGGAACAGAAACCGTGAATGCCATGCACCTGTTAGGAGCAACAGATGCACAGCTTGGGAAAGTGATGACTCCCATGCGTGAGGAGATGGAGGATTTTGCCACAGAAGTGGGCCTGCATTTCATTGTAAATGTGCTTTTGAATGAAAAGGATGAATTGGTCAAAGCGGTATCCGGGCATTTTATTGAAGCACACAGAGAAATCGTTAAATGGGGTATGAAGCTAAATGGAGTTGAATTTCAGGAATCAGCAGATATTACCATAAGCAGCACATATCCTTTTGATTACGATCTCACCCAGGCAGATAAAGGAATGTTCTCTGCAGCCCGAGCAACCAAGCCCGGAGGAGAAATTATCCTTCTCTCACCCTGTTATGAAGGGGTGGCACCCACCCATGAAAAGGATATGTGCAGTCTGGCCAGGTACGATGATGATACACTGTGGCAAATGCTGGATGATGATGTGATCGGGAACCGGTTTGCAGCATCTGAATGTATGTACCTGAATTACGCCAAACGTAATTATAAAATGACATTGACCATGAAAGATCCCATGCTGGCTAATATGATGGGTTTCTATCATCTGCCGGTGGGTGATGTTCAAAGATATCTCAGCCGGCGCATTGAGTTGGACAAAAGCATAAAGATTGGAATCATTAACAACAGTGGGGAAATCCTTCCATTGCCACCATCCCAAAACTAAATAGTATCAGATGAACAAAAACAGTGAATCTATCTTAAAAAGGTTGGGTAAGCTAGTTGTCTCGGTGGGACCGGCTTTTTTTGTAGTTGGCTATACCATCGGAACAGGGAGCATCGTCACCATGGCTTCTGCAGGCTCCCGTTACGGGATGTCACTGCTCTGGGTATTAATTCTGGCCTGTGCCTTTGCTTTTGTCCTGCTGGAAGCCTACGGAAAGTATTCTCTTTTTACCGGAGAGGGAGCACTCTTCGGGATAAAAACACATATCAAAGGCGGACGATATATCTCCTTAACAGTGCTGGTTGGGCTGATCTTTGTGGAGGTATTGGCTCTGGTGGGCATTATGGGGATTATTTCCGACCTTATCCATGATTGGACAGGGATGCTCTTTGGAGGAAAAGGGTGGAATCCTGTCTGGGTTGCTGTCGTCATTGTTATCATTATTTACAGCCTGATCCTGATGGGGAAGTATTCGATATTTGAAAAAGTACTAATCCTTTTTGTGGGGATCATGGGATTAAGTTTTCTGTTGACATTTTTCCTTATTCCACCTGATGCTTCAGAATTTATGAAGGGTATGATCCCTTCTATTCCCGAACAGGCCAATGCAGCCATATTAATTGCAGCCATTGTGGGAACAACTTTTACCGCACCCACATTTGTTGTAAGGAGTATATTAATGAAAGAAAAGAAATGGGATGCAGGGCAGCTGAAACATGCAAAAAAAGATGCTGCAACAGGGGCAATTATGATGTTCCTGGTAAGTATGGCTGTGATGGCAGCAGCTGCGGGCACCCTCTATATTATAGGTCGTCCTGTGGATAAAGTCATTACAATGGTCGAGTTACTGGAGCCGCTGCTTGGACGGTTCGCAGTTTCCATTTTTGTAACAGGCATACTGGGAGCTGCACTCTCCTCCATGATCCCGATTCTAATGCTTGCCCCCCTGTTGATCAGTGATTATCAGAACAAGCCTGTTCAATACAAAGGGCCTCAATTCAGAATACTGACCGGTGTGGCCATACTGTTTGGACTGTTGGTTCCCATCCTGAAATTCAAACCGGTCTTTGTCATGATCGTGAGCCAGGCATTTCAGGTCTTCCTGTTGCCCATTGTGGTGCTGGCCATGATGTACTTAATCAACAGAAAAGATCTGATGAAAGAGAACAGAGCCGGATTATGGATGAATGCAAGCCTGGTGATCATTGTAGTATTCACCCTGATCATCTCCTGGCAGGCAGTAGTAGGATTAATCGAGTCTTTTAGTACAATGTTTTAACTTGTTGTGTTGCGATGAAAAACTATAAGCATTTGTAAAATGAATCAGGGATGACTTATAAGGAGAGATTGCTTGCAACAATAAAGCAGGTTGAATAGAGTAAGAATCAAACAATAACCGTAAAGACTTTTGAAATAAATATAAAATCAAAAATAACTGTAATGAAAATTTTACAGAAAAC
>JBDLIX010000064.1:0-29058 GCA_039714655.1 Bacteroidota bacterium | reverse complement strand
CTCAAATACCAGGAGCGATACCTCCCGGCTTTCAGAGACTTTTCAGAAAAAAAGGGATATACCTATGAACTGGCAGGAGGTGTGAAGAAAGCCTATGAGTATTGCGTACTGGAATACTCTTTTGCCTTCTGGCAGTGGGGCTATGTCTCTGTAAAGAAGATTCCGGGAAGGGCGGCCAGACCCAGGGAGGTTGTCGAACATATGAACCGGGTAGCAGGATTTGACTATTTCGACGATGGTTTCATTACCGAACACCAGCCCTTCTTCTACCAGGCCCTCACCGAGATGGGGTATTACGGCTACGATCTGGATCAATTCGAAGATTATCTTCAGCACGTCGATAACCCGATCTTTACCTTCACCATGCCCGAAGAGATAGAGATACCATTTAATGAAACGCTATCTTTGGAACTCCAGGAATACCTCTCCGGGGAGGCCAACAACTTTATTTACATCTACGGAGAATATGATACCTGGTCGGCCACCGCTGTGACCAGCACCGGAGTAACCAATTCAAAGATCTTTGTGAAGGAAGAGGGATCGCACCGAACCCGGATCAACAACATGCCCGGGCCCCAGAAAGCAGAAGTGTACCTCACCCTTGATCAATTCTTGCAGTAGACTCAGATCTCCAAATAACCATTAGTTGATTTATCCTTTTTCCAGCAACGTAATAAAGAAGGAGTGACTCTATGAAGGAATGATTACTATCAATATATACATTCAAATCTACGGATTAAGGCCCAGTTGAAAAGAAATATAGAGAAGTTCCCTCCGCATTTTATGTTCCAGCTAACTAATGAGGAGGTTGAGATCATGCCCAAATATAGGCGCGACCCATAAGTCAGTTATGTTTCTAGCCGCACGGCCAGTGCGCTGTAAATGATCAGGTTATACTGCTGGTCTATCTATGGTTACTACCCTTAAATATGGATCGGAGAAGGACAGCATTAACAAAATGTTGGACCGTTTATCTATTAAGTCCAGAAGTGGTATAGATACCAAAAAATATTCCGGAATCATTAAGCTTAAAGGTGATGCTATTGTGCCGGTCCAGCGTACTTTTTCATGGCCTGGTCGTACTCCTCCAGGAAGCTATCCATGCTGAAGTATCTGCCATGGGCCGGATAGATGGTTTTTACAGGCAGGTTTCGGATAAGTTTCCAGCTGCGAACAAGAGCGGGAAGGTCCTCAGCAAAGGGCGGAAAGTGTTGTTTTCCCTCCACACCAAACAGGGTGTCTCCGGCGAACAGCTCTCCATGCTCCATTAATACCACCATGGAGCCATGGGTATGGCCCGGGGTGTGGATCACCCTGCCTCTAAAACCAAACTCCTGAAGATCATATGAATCCTCCACCAGCAGATCTGGTTCAGTGCCGGGATATTTGCCAATGTGCCTGGCAAATATCCTGCCCAGCCCCACCAGCAGCCTGGCCTTCCACCGGGTCCCGTTTGGAATGGTGGTGAATCCCGCTTTAAGCAGTTCTGCTTCTGAATGGTGGAGCATGATTTTGCATCCGGTAAGCTCCTTCAATTTTCCGGCAGCGCCTGCATGGTCATAATGTGCATGGGTAAGGATTAGAAGTTTCAGCATGCCGGGTTCAATCCCTGACCTTCTGAGTATATCAAGGATCTTCTCCCCGGAGCCGCTGTTCCCGGAATCCACCAGGATCGCTTCTCCTGACCTGTATATCAGGAATGATGAAGCTTTTTCCAGAGAGATCCTCTTAACCTTGTAGTTGGGTGATCCCATTATTTCACGGGGAAATCCATCAGTTTTTCTCCCTCCAGGTAGGCTTCCAACCGGTCATTAATGGCCACAGGCCCCACACCTGCCGGTGTACCGGTAAAGATCAGATCACCCGTTTTAAGGGTCATGAAACGTGACACATAGGAGATGATCTTTTCGAAACTGAAGATCATCAGTGAGGTATTCCCCTCCTGCACAGCTTTGCCATTCAAATCCAGCCGGAAAGAGAGGTTGTGCAGCTCTTTGAATTGGGTGACCGGAAAAAATTCGCTGATGGGGGCCGAATAGTCAAATCCTTTGGCGATCTCCCAGGGGAGTCCCTTCTTCTTTGCCTCAGCCTGCAGGTCACGGGCAGTAAAATCCACACCCAGACCTATTTCATTAAAATAACGGTGCGCATGTTGCTCCTCGATACTCCTCCCCAGCCGGTCAATCCTGATCACTACCTCCAGTTCGTGATGAACATCCCTGGAAAAATCGGGATAAAAAAATGGACGGTTGGCAATCACCAGTGCCGAATCAGGTTTCATGAAGAAAACCGGTTTGGAAGGAACCTCGTTGTTCAGCTCCTTCGCATGATCAACATAGTTTCTGCCAATACAGATAATCTTCATTCTGTTATTTCTTAATGGAATTCAGTTTGATATTGGTGAGCACCTTCTTGGTATAGAGCGGGAAATCCCCGTTCATCATCCAACCATAGTATCCGGGGTCGTGCTGGAGTACTTCACGTACCGGCTTCCCCTTATATTTGCCAAAATTGAAAACTTCCACATCCTCTTCATTGTAGATAATCCTTCCTGCAAAGTCCACATTGCGATTGTGGGCTGAGAACTCGGCCAACTTCCCTATGTCGTTTTCCAGATTGGAGTAACGGTCCAGCTGGGCCTGAAGTACCTCATAAGTAGCCAGGGTATCGGCCTCAGCCGAATGGGCATCCTTCAGCTCTTTATTCACAAAGAATTTGTAAGCTGCAGTAAGTGTACGTGGCTCCATCTTCATAAAGATCACCTGCACATCCACAAACTTTCTTCTCTTCAGGTCGATATCCACACCTACCCTCAGGAACTCCTCAGCCAGCAGCGGAATATCAAACCTTACAGAGTTATATCCTGCCAGGTCACATCCCTCAAACTCCTTTGCCAGGATCCTTGCAACTTCATTAAAAGCCGGGGCATCTTTCACATCCGCATCCGTGATTCCATGGATGGCCGAAGATTTTTCAGGAATAGGCATTCCGGGATTTACCCGGTAAGTCTTCGAGCTTTCATTTCCATTCACATCCACCTTGAGGTAAGAGATTTCAACAATCCGGTCGGAGGCAATGTTGATTCCGGTAGTCTCGAGGTCAAAAAAGATGATGGGGTTCTTAAGGTTCAGCCTCATTCGTTAAGCATTTATCATCATGGGCATCAGGAGCATGAGAGTATCCTCATTCTCGTTTTCTGCTTCAGCAGGGAGCAGGATCCCTGCGCGGGTCGGATCACTCATTTCCAGTACCACATCGTCCGATGACAGGTTTGCCAGAATCTCAATAAGGAAGGTGGATTTGAATCCGATCTCCATATCTTCTCCTTCATATTGACAGCTGAGCCGTTCGGTGGCAGAGATGGAAAAGTCGATATCCTGTGCAGAAATATTCAACTGGTTGCCTGTGAGTGCCAACTTCACCAGGTTACTGGCCTGGTTCGAAAAGACAGATACCCTTTTGAGCGTATTGTAAAACGACAGGCGGTCAATGCTCATCTTATATGGATTGTCGGTGGGGATGACAGAATTGTAGCTGGGATAGTTACCCTCTACCAACCTGCAAACCAATTTGTAATTGGTGAGGGTAAAAGAGGCATTCCGGTCATCGAATTCAAGTACCACTTTGTTCTCCTCCCTGGGAAGGATATTCTTTAAAAGAGAGGCGGGCTTCTTTGGGAGAATAAAACTTGATGCACTTTCGGCGGAAGCATCTGTTCTCTTGTACCGGACCAGCTTATGTGCATCGGAAGCAACAAAGGTAAGGTCGTCCGGGGAGAGCTCGAGGAATATACCATTCATAACCGGACGCAGCTCATCGTCTGCAGTGGCAAAAAGCGACTTGCTGATTCCTGTCAACAAAACTTCCTGCTCAATCTCCAATTGCTGCTTCTGATCATCTTTGATCACCGGCATTTGTGGAAACTCGGCACCATTCTGTCCCATGATGGAAAATTTTCCATTCTCGCTCTGAATGACGATCATCAGGTTGTCATTGTTAATCTCAAAGGTGAGTGGAATATCGGGAAACTCCTTCAGTGTATCGGTCAGGATGCGAGCCGGGACCGCAATGATTCCTGAACCATCTGTATTCTCCAGCTGGACCTGGGTGATCAGCGTCGATTCAAGATCCGACGCGGTAATCTCCAGTAAACCATCTTCAAGAGAGAATAGGAAATTATCTAGAATTGGAAGCGTGTTTTTATTACTGATCACACGACTGATGGCCTGTAAATGACCCAACAGTTCCATACTGGATACAACAAATTTCATGAGTGTTTTAGTTTTTTGAGGTATGAGATCAATGATCCATCAATTATACAAAAAAAAATCGTTAATGCCTCGATTACTTTTCCCCAAAATAATGGGACAGATCACGCATCAAGACATCCAGATAGAGGTAGTTGACAACCAGGGCTTCGGGATCATTATTATGGAGTACCAGGGCCCGGAACATATGAGCCTCAGCACCCGGAAATTCATGGTATGGGAATACCTGGAGGGTATGATTTTCACCCTGGTACGAGCCCACCTGAATCCGGGCAATTCTTCCATGGGTCCCATCAGCACTCAGATCCTCTGCTGTAATTCCGGCCCTTTGTTCATAACCGATGGAGGTGAAATAACTGAATAGCAATCTGGTAGCCAGATCATCCAGAGAGCCGTCCGGTAACAGAGTCTCTTCATTGGAAGGCATACAGGTGATATCTCCGTTTTCATCCTGATGAAAGTGAAACGCCTCACCGTTGTCAAGTTCGATTTCAATCCCTGCAATTTCAGAGGGAAGCAGGTCAATCAGGAGGTGTTCACGGTAATGATTGGCCCTGCTTGAGAACACCTTCTCCAGGTTCAGTCCGGAATAACCTGCTATGGACACCAAGAAGTTGTGATCCGAACCGGTCGGGGTGACCATATATTGATCCCCATGGGTTTGAAACTGGTAGGAAAGGAGCAGCTTATCTCCATGGTAGAACCCTATTCTCCTTTCCGTTCCGTGAAGAGAATCGGGATCCATCGGATCGATGGAGTTAATCTGCAACCGCTCTGCTGCAAACAGCAGATTTTCCACCGCCACAGGATTTACTTCCTCCTCACCGAATAGCAGCCAGACCTGGTCCTGTCTGATCAGTGAAGTAGAGTCATACATATCTGCAAGGATGATCCTGTCAATGCTGGCAGGATCCTTCAGTGCAATCCGTTTACCGTCATTGCGAATGGTACTCCATGGATCGGTAAAGAGCAATAGCATTACGGCTAATACGAGTAGTGTCGTTATTAATATTATGGTATTCCGGGTCAAAGTAAAACGCATCTATCAATTCCTCCCTTGTCAAAGTTAGTGATTTGGCTGGCTTATCCTTTTAGAAAGGATGCTACTGTAACTCATATTTACTTACAAAAAACTCGATGTATTCGGGAATTTTTGTACCAAGAAAATATGGCAAATTCATCAGCAAATAGGGTGTGCCTCCAGGTGTTTTTGCTTTTACTACATTGAATTCTCCACTATATATTCGAACTGCATAGGGGTGATTGGAACGCTCAATAAACTGATGCAGTGATCTTAACGTGCCTTCGCTTCCTGATTTGATTTCAATAGGAATCACCTTTTCTCGATGGGTATAGACCAGATCCACTTCTGAGGATGCTTGTTTCTTCTCCCGGATCCAGAAATGTGGCATTTTATTGTTTAGTGTATTCAATGAAATTAACTCCTGAGTAATGATATGAGGAACAATAGCTCCCTTATAAGAATTATTTAAGTCTGCTAATGCCAGCATCTCTGCCTGAATCCCTAGTTCATTGTTTATCAATCCGGTATCCAAAAATTGCAATCGAGGTGATTTTCTCAAATCTGGTTTCACAGGAATTTCAACATCAGTAGTTGGGTAGATAAGTTGAATAACTCTTGCATCATTCAAAGTTCTAAAAGCTTCTCCAACTTCACGTGACCTGTAATTGGATTGTCCAAAGTTTTGAAACTTAATGCGCTGGTCAACATATAGATGTGCTGTCGACATAATGTGCTTTATGACCTTGCGTTCTGTCTCGTTTGCTGCGTATTTTTCAACATCATTCCTGTAGGTACCCCAAATACTCTCATAAACATTAGGTAGTACAGTCAGACTTCCCTTATCAATAAAATGACTGACTACCTCTGGCATACCTCCAATGATTGCATATTGATTAAATAAGTCAAGCATTGTCTTATGTGCAAATGAATCATAAGGTATTTTGTCAAATTGATTCAAAGCCGTATGATGTTCAATAGCCTCCAGATATTCCCTGAAATCTAAAGGATGCATGTGTAAATACTCAACCCTCCCTACCGGGAAGCTTTTTACTTTTTTCATGGCAAATTCCAAAAGTGATCCGGCTGCTATCACTTGAAGGTCTGGAAATTCCTCATAAAAGTATCTGAGCAATTGAATGGCTTTGGGTGATTCCTGGACTTCATCAATAAACAACAACGTCTCACCAATAGAGTCTATAGAGATTCTTTTAGATAGAAATAGGGATTCTACAATGGCTTTTACATCAACATATTTATCAAAGTAGGCCAGATCCGCTGAATTCTCCAGATTTAGAAAGATGCTGTATTTGTATGACTTGGCAAACTCTTTAACCAGGGTAGTCTTCCCTACTTGCCTGGCTCCCCTTATAATTAGGGGCTTGCGTTTTGAGTTTTTTTTCCATATGTCAAGCTCTCGTTCAGCTTTTCTCTTAAAAATCATATTCCTTTACCATTTCGCTATTGTAATATAGTCAAGGTAAATATATACATATATTGTAATATAGTCAAGGGTCTAAATTGATTAATATGTCACGGAGTCAATGGTGCAGAGAATGATTAACCCTTGAAGATAATAAGGGTACTGCATCTCATGAACTGTATTTTCTTTTCCTGACCAGTTGCATCAACAGGCCTGCAAGCAGAACCAGGATCAGCGGCAACAGGGTGTTGAGCAGCTTCCATTTTAAAACCTGGGATCTCTGACTGATCACCTGTCTGTCGAGCAACCGAAGCTTGAACTCCCGGGACCTGAGCTCCATAATGCCGGTCTCGTCGGTCATAAAATTGATCACATTCATGATAAACTCCCGGTTCCCAAAGGTCTGCCGGGAATACTTGTCGTAACCAAGTGGTTGTGCCCTGAATGCACCCTGCTCGAAAATCACCTCATTGGCCGGGATGTCACCATCCGTCACAACAAACAGCGAGGAGGAGCTGCTTTTGCTGATTACCTCCCAATTGGCCGGGAATACACCCTCAGGTACCGGGTAATTCTTATAAAATGACTCAAAACTCCCCTCCACCAGAATGCCCACAGGAAGGTGGGCTTCTGTAAAGAGTGCAGGATCGGGCTGATTGGCAACCTCTTCCATACTGAGGTAGAGGGGTACTTCTCTTTTCCTGCTGGCAGGAGAGGTAGCCAGCAACACGGTCTTCGACACCTCTTGTTCGGCATTGCCCACCGTGTCAAGGGAAGAGCTAAACTCACTTTTCACATAGTTGAGTCCGCGCGTTACCGGGTGGGTTGAAGGACCCGACAGCAGGGGGTGGTATACCCAGGGCATCATGGTGAAGCGAGCCTGCTCACCTGCAGGTGCTGTGTTGACCGGAACCAGGTTGCATTGCATATCAGCTAACAGGTTGTAGTTGATCCGTATCCCATACTTAAACAACAGATCTTCAAGACCAACGGGATTGGCCAATGCAACAGTAGTGCCACCCGAGAGACTATCAGCAAAGGGATGTACCGGGTCGAGGAAAAAGAGCACCTTTCCTCCCTGCATCAGATACTGATCGATGGCAAATTTATCTGCCTCGCTGAACACGCGCATGGGTTTGGCTATGATCAGCGCCTTGTAACCCAGCAACGCTTCCACATTTCCATTGATAAATCCACGGTCCACCTGGAAAAAGTTCTTCAACTCATCCATGAGGCTGAATGTCTGCAGGGAATCCAGCTCTCCATGCCCTTCTATAAAAGCGATCCGTGGAACCTCATTCAATGTCAGACTGAATATGGTCCTCACAAATTCGTATTCAAGGGTTTGGATGGAATTGTTCAGATTCAACTCATGGGAAAGGGATGGATTATTCTTCAGGAGATTAACGGGCATCTCAATACCCCTGTAACTGATCATGGCCCCTGGAAAGATGATCTTTGCGGAAGATCCTCCCTCGCTGTCACGCACCTGTACATTTGTCACATTCAATCCCTTTTCATACAATTCGCCAATCATTCTGTGGCGAATTGCCTCATCAGCCTCTTCATACAGGTTTATGAACTCATACTGCAGATTATCGCCTGCGTAAGCCCTGAATTCATCCATCAATTCCCGAATGGATTTACGAAAATTAACAAACTCCGAAGGGAGGTCACCATCCAGATAGATCCGCACAAACACTACATCATTCAGCTCTTTCATCAGTTGGCGGGAAGAGTGGGAAAGGGTGTGTCTCTTTTCGGAAGTGAGGTCGATCCTGAAAAATTTCATGCCCGAGAGAACCGACAGCAGAAGCACCACCACTACAGCGATGAAAAGTTGCATGATTTGTCCTCTCTTTAGCTCTTTCCGATCCATTCTTTGTCTACCATTTACTACTTTGAAGCAAAGTTCGTGTTCCCATAATACAGACTCCCATCACTCCCAGAAAATAGAGGATATCGCGCGAATCCAACACTCCCCTGCTGATGGAATTATAATGATATTCGATACCCAGACGGGAGATGAAAAAAGCGATCTGACCCGATCCAGCCAGGTTGCTGAGAAATCCAAAACCCTGATACATAAGGAAGGATGCAAATACCGCAACAATAAACGCTACAATCTGGTTGCCGGTAAGCGCCGATGCAAACACCCCAATGGCCGCATAAATCCCCCCCAGGAAAAGGAGCCCCAGGTAGGAGCCCCAGGTACCTCCCATATCCATGTTGCCAGGCGGATTTCCCAATCTGGAAACCGACCAGAAATAGACAAGGGTAGGGATCAGCGAGAAGAGGAGCAGTGCCCAGGAGGCAAAAAACTTGGCAAGAATAATCTGTAACTCATTCACCGGCCTGGTATAGAGCAGGTCCAGGGTACCCATTCGTTTCTCCTCGGAGATCATCCGCATGGTGATGGCCGGAACCAAAAACAGGAAAACCCATGGGGCAATGGCAAAAAGGGAATCCATGTTGGCGTACCCGTTCTCAATCACATTGAATTGTCCTGGAATAATCCATGTGAAAAGGCTGTTAAGCAAAAGGAAAACCACGATCACCACATACCCGGTAAGGCTGCTGAAAAATCCGCCTATTTCTTTTTTAAAGAGA
The DNA here is from genome assembly GCA_039714655.1 of Bacteroidota bacterium. Taxonomy (GTDB): domain Bacteria; phylum Bacteroidota; class Bacteroidia; order Bacteroidales. Next base: position 19,736 of record JBDLIX010000064.1, on the reverse strand, counting down.
GTCCACATACCCGGTCATGGATTAAAATTCCAGTTTCGCCTGTGACAGGCTTGAGGCAGGAAGGTCCCTGTAGTCCATTAACCTTATCTCATGAAAATAGAACTGGAGTATATCCTGGTAGGTAAATTCGTCCCTTGCCATCTTCATGGCACCTTGCTGGCTCATGCCAATTCCGTGTCCATATCCCTTTCCCCAGATGAGAATGGAATCTCCATCGGGAAACATATCGAAGAAGGTGGACTTGAATCCCCAATCCTCCCTGATTTTAGTCATCCTGATGGAATCCTTATCCAGAATAAAATACTTTTTCCGGCGCATCTGCTCCACGTAGATGATCTCATCGGGGATCTTTAACACAGATTTCATTCCATTGTCAATCAGGTACGCTTTCCACTCTTTGAAAGAGATGGTGTCTCTCCACTTTGCATTGGTCTGATGCAGTGAATAAGGGTCCACCACCGACTGCAGATAATCAACATCGGTGAGCCATGCATTGGATGCACGCTCTGTTTGTCCACCGCTGTTGGAATGATAAGCTGCAGTGATGAGCTTAAAGTTGTAGTCGGCTACCACCATTCCGGTTGTTTCCTGAATGGCCTCAAGAATCACGGGATTATAGACGCTCTTGCCTTTATACACCTGACAATGGACACCATCACACAGTGAGAATCCCTCAGTGCTATGCCGGTCCAGGGATTTCATGGCAAAGGTACGGCACAGGATCGATTGTGCCTTATAGAACTCCTTTTCAGCATTGCCTCCCGTTTCAGCCTCAACCACACCGGCAAGGTACTTGTCAAAATCAACACGATTCACCAGGGTCATAAATCGGTCACCCGCCGAAACCATCAGGTCATCATCGTACAACCTGGAATCCAGTTCGGGTTGAATGGAACGTAACCTGAAAACAGATTCCAATGAAAGTCCCCTCAACTCCAGTTGTTGACAATGACCAAAATCCTGGTTTGCATCCAGCACTTTCAACTTGCCCTCCTCCAGGGTAATGTAAAGGATCCCTCCCTCATCCAACCTGGAAACGATGTTCCCATCCACCAGCAGTTGATAGCTGCCCGCCGAACAGTAGACCACAGCCGCATTCACCAGGTTATCCTGATAAAGCCCCACTTGAACTGGCTGGGCCACAGCTTCCAATAACCCAACTGAAATCAATAGGACAAACAGCACTCGTTTCATCAGAAAATATTTTAATGGACCTTTCACTCCAAATTCCCTTTTAAAAGTTCAACCATTCGATGGCCGATTCGCTGGGAAACGCCATACTCCCCCAGATTCCTTTGCAACGATTTGTAACCCTCCTTCATCTCGTTCCTGTATCCTGCATCTTCCAGAATCCTGGAAAGCTCTTTCATGGCACGCTCCGTCAAATCTCTCTGAATGATCTCAGCCACCAGCTGCTTCCCGTATATAAGATTTACAAGGCTGATAAAATTAATCTTTATTAATCGTTTTCCAATACCAGCAGCCAACCATCCTGTTTTGTAGAGTACCACCTGAGGCACATCAAATAGTGCCGCCTCCAGGGTGGCAGTCCCGGAGGTAATCAAACCTGCCATTGCCGACTCCAGCAAAGCATAAGTTTCATGGTATACAATCCCCACATCTGAACCTCGCAGGTGGTGATCATACAGGGAGGGTTCAATGGAAGGAGCTCCGGCAACAACAAACCGGTACTCCTTATGTTCCCCGGCTACCTTCACCATATGAGGCAGCATTGCATCAATCTCTTTTCTGCGTGATCCTGCCAGCAATGCCACAATGGGCTTATCGTCCATTCCATGTTTTTTCTTCCAGGATTCCTTCCCCTTAAATTCCTTCCTGAAATTATAGATCTCATCTACCAGCGGATTTCCGAAATACTCCACCTCCATATCAAACCTGCGAAAGAACTCCACCTCGAATGGCAGGATCACAAAAAGCCTGCTGGTAAATTTTTGCAGCAACTTCACACGACGTTGCTTCCAGGCCCATACTTTGGGCGAGATAAAGTAAAACACTTTCAAACCAAGTGAAGAAGCAAACCGGGCCATTCGCATGTTAAATCCGGGAAAATCCACAGGGATCACCACATCGGGTTGCCAGTTTTGGATCTCACTTTTTACCCTGCGCATGGATTTGAATATTTTCCCCAGGTGAAGCAGCACATCCAGCATCATATAATTGGTCTCACGATAATGTACCACCATTCCGTCTGAAACCGCCTTCATCAGATCTCCTCCCATAAAACGAAACTCAGCTAGCGGATCATGCTGCTTTAATCCCTTCATCAGGTTTGAGGCGTGAAGATCACCGGAAGCTTCGCCGGCTATTAGAAAATACTTCATGATTCTCTCAGGCAAATTTGAGCACCAGCATAACAAAGGCTATGACAAGTGTTGCAAATATAACTCCTCTGGCTGAAAATGACCTGTTGGACCAAATAAAGAGAAAAAAAAGAAGCAGGTTGGGGATGGTGCAAAGACTCAGCACCTTCGACAGCATGCCATACCTTTGAAATTGATCCAGGAATTCAAAGTACCCACCATCGAATCTCACAAACCAGAAGACAATCAGTGTCAAAACCGGAAGTACAATTCCCGGGATTAATCCATAAATAACGTTGTCAAATCTCTTTTCACTCTTCATTCTTACTATGAACTAAATTCCATGTTTTCATTTTCTCCAGCACCGAATAAGCGGTCATATCGGTATTGATCGGGACCACCGACACGTAGTGCTGTTTGAGTGCCCATTCATCGGTCCCGGTACCCCCGCCATCGGGTTCCCGGTTATGAAAAAAGCCGGTCAGCCAGTAATACTCCTTCCCGTTGGGATCGGTACGCTTTTCAAACTCCTCTTTCCAGTATCCGTTGGCCTGACTGCACATACGGATCCCTTTTATCTCCTCCGAAGAGACCGCAGGAATGTTAACATTGAGGCAAATTCCGTCAGGTAATCCCTTATCCATCACCATGCGAATCACCTCCCTGAGCACCTCTCCTGAAGGAGTAAAATCGGCATCCGGACTGAAATCAAGCAGTGAAAATCCGATGGAAGGAATATGGTTAATGGCTCCCTCCATGGCTGCCGCCATGGTCCCGGAATAGAGAATGCTTGAGGAAGAGTTGGAACCGTGATTGATCCCCGAAAGCAGGAGATCGGGACGTCTTCCCAGTATGCTGTTGAAGGCCAGCTTTACACCATCCACCGGCGTACCATTGGTCAGGTACCTTTTATAGTCCGCCTCCTCTTCAACCAGTTTCACCCTCAGGGGAACCTTGATGGTGATGGCATGTGACATTCCGGACATGGGAGTCTGTGTGGATATGGCAACCACATCTCCGAATTCCCTGGCAATCCTGATCAGTTCCTTCAAGCCCTTTGCCTCAATGCCATCGTCATTGGTGACCAGTATCAGCGGTCTGTTATTCAATGTTCCCATCTCTCTCATCTATGTAAGCAACAAAAATATCTAAAATCCATGAGATCTTGATTATTTATTTTAATTTCCATTTTTGAACAATTCACCGCTATTTACTGTTCAAAATATTCGGTAAACAAATTGTAAAATTTAATTGGTTTTATCTTATGAAGAAATTAGTCCTGTCAATATTAGTAGTAGCACTGGCACAACAAATTACAGCCCAGAACCTGGCCGATCTGTTCGAGCATAACAAACGGTCAGTTGTAACCATCTACACTGCCGAAAGTGTGAATGCCGGAACGGGTGATCCACGCACATTCACCTCCAGTATGGGATTGGGGTCGGGCGTACTTGTGAAGGAAAACATGGTACTGACCGCAGCCCATGTGGTAGGAAATGCTGAAGAGATCATGGTCCAGTTTTTTGACGGAGAAAACATCGCTGCCAGGACCACCCGCATCTCAAGAATTGCGGACGTGGCATTGATCACCCTGGATAAGGCGCCTGCAGATCCAACCGTAGCGCTCATCGGTAACTCTGATGAGACCAGGATAGGTGAAGAGGTATTTGTGGTGGGTGCACCCATGGGACTCCCCTATTCCCTCTCCAGAGGAGTGATCAGTGGCCGCCATTCGGAAGATAAACTAACCAGTGAAGGTTTGATGCTGGAGTTTTTCCAGACCGATGCATCCATCAATACCGGCAATTCGGGCGGACCCATGTTCAATTACCAGGGTGAGGTGATCGGAATTGTAAGTTCAATCCTTACCCGGTCAGGAGGATTTGAAGGCATTGGTTTTGCGGCCACATCGGAGATTGCCAAAAGTCTGCTACTCTCCAGAAGCAGTAAATATTTTGGTTCTGAATCCATCTTACTCTCCTATGAAATGGCAAGGATCCTGAATGTACCCCAGGAGTCGGGCTGGCTGGTACAACACGTGGTAAAAGATAGTCCTGCCGGAGTGGCCGGTTTGAAAGGCGGTTTCAGAGAGGTGGAAATCGACGGTGAAGAGATGCTCCTTGGTGGTGATATCATCCTGGCTGTGGATCAGATCAGGATTACAGGAAAGGAGAGCCTGTCAGCACTTATGGAATACCTGGACAATCTAGATACCACAGTGAAACTTAAACTTACAGTGTTAAGAGCCGGTGAGATCATTGACCTCTACTGGATCTCCAGCGACCTTTAAACATTTAATTCCCAAAACAACAAAGTGGTAATTACGGAACTTTATCCACCCGGATCGGTTGAAGAATCAAAACTGATCTATGTGGTGATGGCAGCCCGGTACAGCGAAGAGTGGATCTTTGTGAGGCACCGTGACAGGAATACATGGGAGATGCCGGCAGGACACATCGAACAGGGAGAATCGGCCGACCAGGCTACAGTGAGGGAGCTGTTCGAAGAGGCAGGTGTGATCAAATCTTCACTTGTCCATATTTGTGACTACGCGGTACTGGTCCGGGGGACAAAGGAGTATGGCAGGCTTTACGGGGCCAGTGTGAAGGAGATTGATCCCCACCTGGAATATGAAATTGAGGAGATTCTCTTTGCCACTGAACTTCCCGCTGCTCTAACCTATCCGGAGGTACAGACCATCCTCTTCAAAAGGGCTGAGAAGCATTTTCAACTCTGATCGAAATGCACTATTTTTGCACCTCCGGCAGCAACCGGCATAAGCTGTAACAGTAATATTTTTCAGATGAAGATTTCCTATAACTGGCTCAAGCAATATATCAAAGTTGACCTGCCTCCTGAACAGATCAGTGATATCTTAACCAACATCGGACTGGAGGTTGAAGGCATTGAAATATTTCAACCGGTCAAAGGCGGATTGGAGGGTGTGGTGATCGGTGAGGTTCTAACTTGTACCAAGCACCCCAATGCTGACAAGCTTACGGTGACCACAGTGGATGTGGGAGAGGCCGAGCCTGTGCAGATCGTATGCGGGGCTCCCAATGTTGCAGTGGGACAAAAGGTTCCTGTAGCCGTAGTCGGGAGCACCCTTTATCCTTCCGAAGAGGGATTCACCATCAAGAAGGCAAAGATCAGAGGTGAACTGTCACATGGAATGATTTGTGCGGAAGATGAACTGGGACTGGGTACCTCCCATGATGGAATCATGGTACTGAATGCCGCGAGTGTTGTTGGAACTCCGGCTGCTGACCATTTCAACATTGAAACCGATACGCTGTTTGAGATCGGACTTACTCCCAACCGGATCGATGCCGCATCACACCTGGGAGTGGCCAGGGACCTTGCAGCTTATCTGAAACAGGAACAGGAGGTCAAACTATATAAACCTCCACTGGATGGTTTTAAGGTTGACAACCATGATCTGCCTGTGACCATTGATATCGAGGAGAAGGCAGGTTGCAAACGTTATTCAGGTTTAACCATTTCCGGAATTTCTGTGAAAGAGAGTCCGGAATGGTTGCAGCTCCGGCTCAGGTCCATCGGACTTGTCCCCGTCAACAACGTGGTGGATATCACCAATTTTGTGTTGCATGAGGCGGGTCAGCCCCTTCACGCCTTTGATGCCGCACACATCACCGGCAATAAGGTGATTGTTAAGACCATGCCGGAAGGAACTCCCTTTGTTACCCTGGATGAACAGGAGCGAAAACTGCGCTCCGGTGATCTGATGATCTGCAATGCTGAGGAGGGAATGTGTATTGCAGGAGTATTTGGAGGAAACAAGTCTGGAGTTACTGAAACCACCAAAGAGATTTTCCTGGAATCAGCCTGTTTTGATCCGGTCTACATCAGAAAAACGGCCAAACATCATCTTTTGAACACCGATGCCTCTTTCAGGTTCGAACGTGGGTCAGATCCAAATCTCACAGTATGGGCCCTGAAACGGGCAGCCATGATGATCAAAGAAATAGCGGGAGGAAGCATCTCTTCAGAGGTGATCGACCTCTATCCCGAGCCAGTGGAAGAGTACCGGATTGAGATCAGTTATGCACATGTGAACCGGCTTATTGGCAACCCCATTGATCCCGACACCATCCAGTCGATCCTCCAGTCACTGGAGATCAGGGTGGAGGAGCGAAGCGAAACAGGAATGACACTCCTTGTTCCTCCCTACCGGGTGGATGTTCAGCGGGAAGCCGATGTGATAGAAGAGATTCTTCGCATTTACGGATTTAACCGGGTGGAGATCGGTTCCGGGTTGCGGTCGACCCTCTCCCACTCCTCCAAACCGGATAAGGAGCAGGTGATCAACATGACTTCGGATATGCTGACAGCCAATGGATTTTATGAATTGAAATCCAATTCCCTCACCCGGTCCACCTATTATGACCAGGAGGAGCAAATGGATCCTGGTGCGGTTCGCCTCTTCAATCCACTGAGTCAGGATCTGGCCCTTATGCGAAAGAATCTGCTCTACGGGGGACTGGAAGCTGTTGCGTACAACATCAATCGCAAACATGCCGACCTGCAGATGTATGAATTTGGGAACTGTTATTCCCAGGATCCCGAAGCCGGTGGAGATCAGCTCCTGGATAAATTCGATGAACAGCTGCACATGGGCATCTTTATTTCCGGGAGATCCCAGCCAGGGAACTGGATACAGGCCTCGGGTGAATCCTCCTTTTACGTGTTAAAGAGTTATGTGGAAAAAGTACTGTTAAAGCTGGGAATCGAACCACTAACACTTGAATCATCAGGTACGGAGAATCCTGATTATGGAGAGTGTCAGCGCTACTCTTTCAAGGAAGTATCCCTTGTGGAATTTGGAAGCGTAGCTCAATCAGTGTTGACAAAGTTTGATATCAAACAGGCCGTTTTTGCAGCCGAATTCAGGTGGGATAATGTGCTGAAGATCCTCTCAAATCACCGGATCCTCTTTAAACCCCTACCCCGGTTCCAGGTAGTTACCCGCGACTTCTCACTCATGTTAGACCGCAAAGTCACCTTCGAATCCCTTCGTGTTCTCGCCTTCAAAACCGAAAAGAGACTCTTGAAAAAGGTTACCCTGTTCGATGTATATGAAGGAGAAAAGATTGAGAAAAGCAAGAAATCCTATGCATTGACATTTACACTGCTGGATGAAGAGAAAACCCTTACCGATAAACAGATCGACAAAGTCATGCTGAATCTGGCAAAGGCTTTTGAAAGAGAATTTGGGGCTGTTATAAGGGGAATGAAATAGCCATGCCTGCCAGGATTAACCTGATCAAAGGAGACATCACCCAACTTGAAGTGGATGCCATTGTCAACGCAGCCAACAAAACCCTGTTGGGCGGAGGTGGTGTGGATGGTGCCATTCACCGGGTAGCCGGACCAGCACTGCTTGAGGCGTGTCGCAAACTGAACGGTTGTGACACAGGTGATGCAAAAATTACGGAAGGATACCGACTCCCTTCCAGGTTTGTGATCCATACTGTGGGGCCCGTCTGGAGCGGAGGCAACAGGAGCGAGCCCGGACTATTGAAAAGCTGCTATGTGCGCAGCCTCCAACTGGCCACAGATCATCAACTGAAAACCATAGCCTTCCCCAACATTTCCACAGGAGTGTATGGTTTTCCCAAAGCAATGGCAGCAGAGATAGCCATTGATGCAATCCAATCCTTCCAGGAAAACCCCGGAACGATGGAAGAGATCATTTTTGTTCTGTTCGACAGGGAGAATGAAACCCTTTACAAAAATCTCCTTGCAAATCCTTTATCATGATATGAAAATCTGGAAACTATTTCTGACAGGTGCCATTCCGCTCCTGCTATCAGCATGTGAGTTTGAATCTTACAAAGAGTACCGCACACCTCCCTATGAAGGGGCGTTTACATGGACAGAGGTGACAAAGAAAGCTGCCTGGACGAACCGATGGGACCACACCTCTGTATCGTATGACAACCGGATCTGGGTATTGGGGGGATACAATCCGGGTATGGTGACAGGGGATACATACCTGGAAGATGTTTGGAGTTCTGCCGATGGTGAATCATGGACCCTGGAAACAGAATCTGCCCCCTGGTTGGGAAGAAGAGGACATGCAAGTGTGGTATTTGATAACGGAACAGGGGAAGCCATGTATGTGATTGGTGGATTTGTGGTGAATGAAGAGAGCGGGTACAGGGAGTACACCAATGATGTATGGCGTTCCATAGATGGTGTACAATGGGAGCTGATCAAAGCGCGTACTTATCCGGAATTGGATTCACTCTATGACTGGTTCCCCCGCTTCAACCATGCATGTGTGGTGGCAAATCATGGAGGGAGAGATTACATCTACCTGATCGGAGGAGCAACCATGCTTGAGGAGCACTCTGTAAGGTATTCCATGATCTACTTCAACGATGTATGGCGCTCTTCTGACGCGATCCACTGGGAGTTGCTGCCCAACAACGATTTTGGGATAAGATCCGAACACGCCGCCGTGGTTGATCCTGAATCAGGCCGTATCTATCTCCAGGGTGGCAGACACGGTGTAATCTTTGAAAGTGAAAATAACGGATCCCATCCCCTGCCCGACTGGCAATGGCTCTGGAGTTCGGATGACGGGATCAACTGGATCCCTGATAATGATACTGCTGAGTTTGAACAAGCCTACCTCTACCGGGCCGAACACCAACTTGTAATTCACGATGGTACCCTGTTTGGGTTACCCGGCAGGACCGATTCCAATGAACACTTTCATTTTGCAAGGAACCGGGATTACACCTTCTGGAGAAGGGATCCCGGGAACCTCTGGTCGGTGGATTCGGAAGGGACTGATTTTGAAGCACGCTATGGTTACAGCAAAACAGTTCATAACAACAGGGTGTGGATTCTTGGGGGAGATACAAATTCAGGCGGACCGGCAAATGATGTGTGGTATGGTGAAATTAAATAACAGGACCATGAAAAAAGCGATCTTAACAATGATAATAGCGCTCCTGATGTTTCAGACAGATGCACAGGAAACTACAGACAGGTTTGTGATTCCCATCAAGGGCTGGGAGTTAAAGCTGGCTGGTCTGGACAATTATTATCCCACCTACCTGGCCGATCCTCTGGGGATAAGGTTTGAAGTATCCAGTCAGAGAATCCTTTATGGAGATTTTGAATTCGCAGATCCGGTCAATGAAGAGGGAACCTACCTGGGCAAATTAGTCATCTACCCGGGAGTCAGGATCTCCCTGTTTAAATTCAGTCCGGCAGCCAATCCCAACCTGGGCGTGGAGGTGGATCTGGGTGTCAATGTCCCCACGTTTATGCGGGGAGGCAACCATGACTTGATTGGCGTAGATGGCATATACTATTTTGCCATCGGGGGGAAACCCACCGAGTGGCTGAGCCTAAGATTTTCTAAACACCATATTTGCACTCACGTGGGGGATGAATTCCCTTCGGGCAGAGTGGAATCGGTGACAGATTATGATCCCAACACCACCCAACTCCCGGTGAGGGATGATTTTATTCTTTCTGCTGCCATGAAGCCGCTTTGGTTCCTGAACAATCCACAATGGGATATCCTACAGCTGTATGGTGACTTCGGATTTTTTCTGCCGGGGGTAGATTTTATGGGAAGCAGGCAGAACAAACCCAATGCTGATGCCTGGCTAAATCTACAAGGGGGCATGGAGGTGGAGTACTATTTTCCAAACCGCTTTTTCGGAGGGGTATTCAGTGCGATTAATGTAAGCGCATACCAGTCCAATGCATTTGCTCCTAACATTTCGGTAAATTGCGGTTATATTATTCCGCAGGAAAAGGGTAAAAGGCGGTTGCGCGTAGGGCTAAACTACTACAATGGACGGGCACTCAGCAACCAGTTCTACAATAAAAAGGAGAAATTCATCGCCTTTTTCGTAGCCCTGGATGTTTAAAACAGGTAGCCTATGGCAATGGCATACCGGAAGTTATTGAATCCGAAGTTTACCTCTGCATCCGCTGAAACCGGAATGGAGATGGGATCCATGCCCCACCATTCGAGCCGTTTGTTGATCTCCTCTTCGATGGCCGGAATCAATTCCGCTGCATAATCAGAGTCCAGTTTAAATCTCATCTGTTGGCGGGAGGTGCGAGGTCCGGCAAACATCAGATCGACTACAAACCGCTCTTTAAATATGAACTGATAACCAAGCTGTAGTCCGATTCCCATCTCCCGCATCCTGGCTGAGCCACCCACATCAATGTACTCCGACCCGTTCCAGTAATTAAACCGAAGATCGCCGTAGAATTTTGTCATGCGCGAATAGAGACCGGTATAGAATCCGGTCCGGGTTCCCCCACACTCACAGAAATTGAAGTAATACCTTGCCTCGGGAGTCACACTGAAACCACGAAGTCCCCTGTTATTGCTGGTGATAACGAAATCGCCAAGCCCTATCGCTTTAGGGATCTTCCCACCCCATTTTAATCCACCTCCAATCAATAGCGACCAGTGGTCATTCAGCCCTCTTTCATACAGCAGTGAAGCATTCTTAAACATCAACGCCGCCGAATTCAGTTTTAAAGCATTCAGATAGGTGCTATCTTTGATGGGTTGGGATTGCAGTGGAACGGCAAGCAATGCTGCAATGCCTATGTTTAAGAACTTTTTTGCAAGTGACATAGCTGGAAAACAGTTATATTTATAAACGAAATTAGAGATAAAATCTTTGAAAAATGAAAAGAGTTATAATCATCCTGGTGGCACTCCTGATGGTTGCCCCGGTATTTTCGCAGGAACTAAGCAGAAAGGAGCGGAGGCAACTGGAGAAAGAGATGAAAAAGGAGCAACAGGCTGAGGAAGCTGCAAGGAAAGCCGAGCTTGTAAACCTGATGGTTATCCACCAGCGATTCGTTTTGGAAGCAGACCAATTAAGGGATAAGAGGGGAAACAGTGTACAAGTCTCCTCCACCATCAATTTCATTGCGGCCGACTCAATAAGCGGTGTGATCCAGGTGGGCAGCAACTCCTATGTGGGTAGGAATGGAGTGGGTGGCATCACGGTGGAAGGGCCTCTTTCCAACTATAAATATACAGTGAATGAGAAAAACGGCTATTATAATGTGACCTATGACCTCAGGACAAAAGCAGGCACCTATATGGTAAGGATGAACATATCCTCCAATGGAAGGGCCGATGCAGAAGTCAGCTCCAGCTGGCCGGGCAAACTCAACTATTCGGGGTACCTTATTCCTCCTGCTATATCAAAAGTATATCAGGGGTCATCATTTTAACGGCCGGAATCATTTACTCCTCAAGCTTATAGAGGAATCGCTTGATGCTGCGCTTGGGAGTCTTCTCAAACTCAGTGTCGTGAATATGGATTTTTTGCAGGGTTTCGTATGCAGCAAGCTGCCGGTTTATAGCTTTCCTGTTCTCCTCCATTTTAGTTTCCAACTCTTCAGCCACCCCTTCAGCTTTCACCTGGTCAGGATCGGGGTAGACCAACGCCTCCAGTTTTTGATTGCTGTTCATCAGAACCACGGCTTCACTGATGTAAGGCAGGTTGGCCAGTCTGGCTTCAATCTCTTCGGGATAGATATTCTGGCCCGAGGAGCCAAGTAACATATTTTTGATCCGTCCCTTGATATAAATATAACCATCTTTATCGGTCACCCCCTTGTCACCGGTATGCAACCACCCCTCCTCATCGATGGTGGCCCGGGTGGCCTCCTCGTTTTTATAGTATCCCTCCATCAGGTTCTCTCCCTTCACCAGGATCTCCCCGGGGATAACATACGGATCCACCGAATCGATCTTCAGCTCCATCACATCGAGGATCTTGCCACAGGATCCTTTCCGTGTGGTATCCCACCCGTCATACGAGATCAGCGGTCCGCACTCTGTCATGCCATACCCGATGGTATAGGGGAATTTAATTCTCCTCATAAAGGCATCCACCTCTGCATTCAGGGAAGCACCCCCAAGCACCGCTTCACGGAAATTGCCACCGAAGGTCTGAATAAGCTTCTTCCGGATAGAGCTGTAGATGATGTTGTTGATTCCCGGAATCTTTGTAAGCACCTTCATGGAACCCTTCTGAAGGGTAGGTTGTAGCCTCTTTTTATAGAGCTTTTCAAAAAAGATGGGTGCGAACATGATCAGGTGGGGCCTGATCTCCGAAAACGCCTTGATAATGACCGGTATGGCCGGGATCTTTCCCAGGATAGTCACATGCACCCCCTTGGCCAAGGGAAAAAGAAAATCAAAAGCACAACCGTAACAGTGTGCCAGCGGCAGGATGGCCAGCATCTGGTCTCCTGGATTCAACTCCATGTTGCGGATGGCAAAATCGATATTTCCAGCCAGGCTGTTGCCCGTCAACACCACCCCCTTGCTGAACCCCGTGGTTCCCGAAGTGTAATTGATCTCCACCACCTCGCTGTTGTCCACCTCTGCATATTTGATTTGCTCCCTGTTGAACCCATCCTCATATTTCTTCTCAAACTGCTTATCCAACAGGTCAAATGCCTTTTTAAACTTCGCCGAAGGCTTGGCCGAAAGTGTGGTAAAATCATCCAGGGAGAGGATCGCCTTCACCGCTTTCATCTCCGCCTCCGAAAGGGTTTCCATAATCTGCCTGTCCACCAGGAGCATCACCGCATCGGAGTGGTTAATGATGGTGTGGGCATCTTCCGGCTTGAAATCGGACAGCACGGGAACCGCAACGGCACCATAGGTGATCACACTCATAAAGGAGATGCACCAGTGGGCGGAATTTTCCCCGAAAACAGCCACCTTGTCCCCCTTTTTAATACCCAGCCCCTCATAAAGAAGGTGCAATTTTGCCATCCGGGCAGCCACCTCTCCATAGGTGTAGGTACTCCCCTGGTAATCTGAAAGTGCATTGACTTCCCAGTTCTTTGCAAAACTCTCTTCATAAAGTTTGATAAAATTCTGATTGATCATGGGTCCAATAGGATTAGTTCATGTTAAATATATTCAATTCCCTGAAATGTTAAAAAACTATTGATGCATTCAACACATGCTACGAGACATAATTGAACAATAGCTCTATCTTTGCAACGTCTTTCATAGGGTATAATTAAACAAGGAATTTTATGATCTATTTCTTCCGGATCCAGGAGCTTAAAATTATAGCATTGGAGGTTCAATCCCAGTTCGATCAAGGTGTTAAAGAAAAACTTGAATGGTTGTTTGACGGAGCTGTCTGTCTGGACGAATCATTGATAGAAGGAGATTTTGTAGGTCCCAGGAGAGAGATGATCACTCCCTGGAGTACCAATGCCGTGGAAATCGCTGAGAACATGGGAATTTCCGGGATCAGGAGAATTGAGGAGTTCTTCATCGTTCCGGGTAAAGATGCCTCCTATGACCCCATGCTCCAGGCATTGTATGACGGACTGGACCAAAAGCTTTTCACCATCGATCGTGACCCCGATCCAATCCTGGAGGTGACCGATATTTCCGCGTATAATCAGCAGGAAGGATTGGCCCTGAATCAGGAAGAAATTGAATATCTGGAAGGTGTGAGTGAACGTATCGGAAGGAAACTGACCGACAGCGAGGTATTCGGATTCTCCCAGGTCAATTCCGAACACTGCAGACATAAGATTTTCAACGGAACCTTTATCATTGATGGGGTAGAGAAAGAATCATCCCTGTTCCAACTTATCAAACGAACCACCCACACCAATCCGAACCACGTTGTTTCGGCATACAAGGACAACTGCTCCTTTGTACAGGGACCGGTCATTGAACAGTTTGCACCTGCTTCACAGGATAAATCCGATTATTTTCGGGTGACTGATATTGAAACGGTGCTTTCCCTGAAAGCTGAAACACATAACTTCCCAACCACTGTAGAACCATTCAACGGGGCATCCACCGGGACTGGTGGTGAGATCCGTGACCGGATCGGGGGTGGAAAGGCAGCTATCCCCATGGCTGGAACTGCGGTTTATATGACCTCCTACCCAAGGCTTGGCGAGCAAAGAAAATGGGTGGATGCCCTTCCCCAGCGACCCTGGCTTTACCAAACCCCGGAAGAGATCCTGATCAAGGCTTCCAACGGAGCCAGCGATTTCGGAAACAAATTTGGGCAACCCCTGATCTGTGGGAGCCTGCTCACCTTCGAGCATGGCGAACAAGAGAAGAAATATGGGTATGACAAGGTGATCATGCTGGCCGGAGGTATTGGATTCGGCAATAAAAAAGATGCCGAAAAAGATATTCCGGAGAAGGGTGATGTGGTGGTATTGTTGGGGGGAGATAACTACCGCATTGGCATGGGAGGAGGCGCTGTCTCATCGGTGGATACAGGTGAATTTGAGAATGCCATTGAACTGAATGCCGTACAACGTGCCAATCCGGAGATGCAGAAGCGGGTTTACAACGCCATAAGGGCGCTGACAGAATCCACCAACAATAGTATTGTCAGTATCCATGACCACGGCGCCGGTGGCCACCTCAACTGTCTTTCTGAACTGGTGGAAGCCACAGGCGGGATTATTTACCTGAACAGGCTCCCTGTGGGCGATCCCACACTTTCTGCCAAGGAGATCATTGGCAATGAATCACAGGAACGGATGGGACTGGTGCTGAAACCGGGAGATGTGGATGAATTGGTGAGGATCGCCAAACGTGAGCGGGCTCCCATTTACATCGTAGGTGAGATCACCAACGACCATCGCTTTACATTTGAGAGTGAGAAAACCGGAGAGAAACCCATGGACCTGGAACTGGCCGACATGTTCGGAAAACCTCCCCGAACAGTGATGCAGGACCTTACCCTCAATACGATTTTTAATGAGATCTCATTCGATCCGGCTGACCTGCCACGCTACCTGGAGGGTGTGATGCAACTGGAAGCTGTGGCGTGCAAAGACTGGCTAACCAACAAGGTGGACCGTTCTGTAACCGGTAAGATCGCCAAACAACAATGTGCAGGAGCATTGCAACTTCCTTTGAATAACCTGGGGGCCGTCGCCCTGGATTACCTTGGTAATAAAGGTTATGCCACCTCCATTGGGCATGCACCGGTAGCCGGAATGGTGGATCCGGAGGCAGGTAGTATCATGGCCATTGCAGAAGCACTTACCAACCTGGTGTGGGCCCCCATGCCAGATCGTATCAGGAGTATCTCGTTGTCGGCCAATTGGATGTGGCCCTGCAGAAATGAAGGAGAGGATGCCCGGCTGTACAAGGCTGCAAAAGCAGCCAGTGACTTTGCCGTGGCCCTGGGTATCAATATTCCCACCGGAAAGGATTCTCTCTCCATGACCCAGAAATATAGTGACCAGGTGGTCTATGCTCCCGGAACTGTAATCATTTCTGCAGCCGGGGAAGTGACCGATGTGCGAAAAATCATTGAACCGGTGATGGCATCCGATCCGGAAAGCCGCCTTATTTATGTGGACCTGGCGAAGGATGCATTTAAACTGGGGGGGAGTTCCTTTGCCCAATATTTGAACAGACTGGGTACCGAGGCACCTACGATTCATGATGCGGAGTATTTCGTGAAAGGGTTCAACCTGCTGCAGTCGCTTATTGAAGAGGGAACAATCATTGCCGGACACGACGTGTCGGCCGGTGGATTGATCACCACCCTGATGGAGATGTGCTACGCCAACACATCAGGAGGTGTGGAGGTGGACATTTCGGGGATCCCGGGAGAGACCATTCCTGTATTGTTCAGTGAAAAGTCGGGCGTAGTGATCCAGGTGGGCAATCCCTTCGAGGTAACCGGCCTGTTCGAAAAGGAGGGGATCCGGTATCATATGATTGGCAGGCCCATTGAGGAGCGTCAGTTGCAACTGCGCACCCGGGAAAAGGCACACAACCTTTCCATTGACCATTACCGTGACCTCTGGTTTCGAAGCTCCTACCTGCTTGACCGGAAACAATCGGGTGAAGAGCTGGCCAAAGAGAGGTTCCGGAATTATAAGGACCATGCGCTTAAACTCAACCTGAAGGATTTCAAAGGTACCCTGGAGCAATTGGGGATCGATCCCGGGAGGCGTGCTGAAACCGGAATCAGGGCGGCCATCATCAGGGAGAAAGGAGTCAATGGCGACAGGGAGATGGCACATGCACTCTATCTGGCGGGATTCGATGTGAAGGATGTTCATATGACCGACCTCATTGAAGGCAGGGAGACCCTGGAAGATATCCAGATGATCGTCTTTGTGGGAGGATTCTCCAATTCGGACGTACTGGGATCGGCCCGGGGATGGGCAGGAGCATTTAAGTACAATGATAAAGCACGAATCGCACTGGAGAAATTCTACCAAAGGAAAGAGACCCTTAGTCTGGGTATCTGCAATGGATGTCAGCTTATGATCGAGCTGGACCTGGTGGTCCCTGAACACGATCAATCACCCCGGATGCTTCACAATGCTTCCGGTAAGTTTGAATCTGCATTCCTGGAGGTTGAGATCCCACAAAACAATTCGGTGATGCTGGGCTCCCTGGAGGGGATGTCCCTTGGCATATGGGTGGCTCACGGAGAAGGAAAATTTGCGCTGCCGAAACAGGAAGGGGATTATCACATTGCTGCCAGGTACAGCCATTCCTCCTATCCGGCCAATCCCAACGGATCAGATTATAACGTGGCAGCCCTCTCTTCATCCGATGGCCGCCACCTGGCCATGATGCCCCACCTGGAAAGGGCCTACCTTCCCTGGCAATGCGCTTATTACCCGGAAGAGCGGAAAGCAGATGAGGCAACACCATGGCTGGAGGCCTTCGTCAATGCAAGGAAGTGGATTATAAAATCCACGGAATAATGGCTTTGCGTTCCGGGGGATATTCAGGAAAGTTTGACCTGTACCATTTATGATGGTCCAGCGCCCTGGGAATCAGGTTAAAAAAGGTCCATAGAGCAAATACCAGTGCAGCAGGACTCCAGGTCATTATTGCAAAACCGGTCCACTCCAGAATCTCACCCAGAAAATTGGGGCATGAGATCCATTGGAACAATCCACCCCGGGGAATAAAATAGCCCCTCTTCCCTCCTTTTCGCAGGTTTAACAGGATCTGGTCTGACCACCAGTTGAGAAACACACCGCCCGCAAATAAGATGATCCCCATAATAAACCTGGCATCCCCCAGCCAACCCCAGTCATACTCCCTTGAAAAGGCCGAAAAATAGTAACCATTGATAAAACCATTTACCAGGTTAAAACAGACCGCCATCAATGCCACCACCAGCGGCATTTGCTTTCCTGTGGTACGGGTCCGCCAAGGATAGATTACCGAACGGTTGGTGTAATGGGAAGCATACAAAGCAAAAAATATCCAGGTCACCGGCTGGATCTCATTGGGGCCAAACAAGAAGAAAAGGATGAAAACCAGCAAGGAAGGGAGCTCCATAAACACCCATCCCATACGGTTGGAGATGGAAGGGCCCCAATCCTTTCTGCTGTGTCGACCGTAGGGTGCAGTCACAAAGAGAAGCAGAACAAACACCACCAGGCCCACAATGGCCCAGCTCCAGAGAAAAAGGAAAAACGTTTCGCGTTCCATGAATCGAACTCAGGAAAGCGAAGATAAAAGTTTTTTAATTATTTGATTTTCCTGGATTGGACACGGTCCTCGGCATAAAGATACCTGATGGCAAGGTTGTCCTGGTCCAGGGAAACAATCCTCATTTGATATGTAATGGTACCGCCCCAATAACCCACTGTGATCGCCAGCAGGCTATCAGAAACAGCCTCCCAGGTACCCTCAAAATCATCATAGGTAATAGACGCCGTGTTCCACAATCCGGCATTCTTCCGCTCAATAAATGTCCCATCTTCATTGATGGTGAACCCATATTTAGAGAGATCGAGCTCTTGGGAGCGGTCAAGTATGAGCACATCATCTTCGTACCCCTTCTCAATCCATGTTCCCACAATGTCTGCATTCGCTCCCAGGAGGTCAGCCTCATTGAGTTCCTTTTCACAAGAGAGCAGCAGTACCAATACCAGCAGAAAAGCAACTCCTTTCATGATCCAATGAATATTTGTTTCACATTCAGGATGAAAGAACACCCCTTAAGGTTGCGTAAAAACAGATAATCAGGCATGTATAGCATTGGATTTAACATTTCTTTTAACAAAAACAGCACGAAAACAAGCTGATTATCTGGCCAGTATGCTGTAAATTTATTTCACTTAAAGGAGAAGAAACTATGAAACTGAACAAATTTGTAGCTTTCCCATTCGTGATAATGTTTTTAGCAATTCCTTTGCAGGCCCAGTGGGAAATTGGAGGTGTTATCGATATTAACCTCGCGAGTATCAGTGTCAAACCCGGATCCAGTACAGAGGATTATTCAGGCCGTCTTGGTTTTGGGATCGGCGCAGTAGTGGACCGGCAATTAACTGATCAGATCGATCTGCATGCCGAACCGATGTTTCTGCAAAAAGGCGGTAAAATTGATGCAAGCATTGGTACAATTGTGTTCAAAGTGCATTACCTTGAGATTCCGCTGATGTTCAGATATGCATTTGAATACAATAATTCTCTGCTACCCTATGCAATGGCCGGACCAAGTATTGGGTTATTATCGAGTGCGAAATCTGAACTCAAAGATGGTGGAGAACAGGACGAAAAAGAGGCTACCCGTGGCTTCGACTTCGGTGTGGGAGTTGGAGGTGGTGTAAAACTTCCCATGGGAAACAAGACCTTTTTCGCCGAAACGCGGTACCTCCTTGGACTCATCAACATTAACACAGAAGGAGGAGAATCTACGGTGAAAAATCGTGGACTGCAGATAGTTGGGGGTGTAACAATCCCCATCGACTAATAGAGATCCACCCACGACTAATAGAGATCCACCCATCGACTAAGGTACAAGGGACTCCAGCTCCAGAGCGTGGTTAAACTGTGTAAACTACATCTGTGCCACGACATCTTTCATATCCTTCCAGTATTCCTCAACAAGCAACTGGGCACTTCCCAACAGTGCAGCATGCTCTTTCAGTTCAGATACTGCGGTAACGATGTCTACATTTTCATTATTCAAGGCCAGGTCGAGTGTCTAACACATAGATAGTCAGTCATATATCTTATCGATTAACGTTCCTGGGTATCCCATGATCATAGAGGGGCGTTCATTTTATGGCATTCTCCCTAATAACTCAGGAAGTTGACAAGAAATGGACACCTTGGAACCGTTCCTTTGTGTGAAATTCCAGCGATTCTGAAATTCTTATTATGGGTATTTATTATGATTGCATTGGTGTCCTGAATCTATAATGGATTAGTATTTGACTTATGCGGGATAATTATTAACTTGCAATTGGCATAATAGATAGGATAATAAATTAATCAGTATCTATTTCAAAATGAAGTGGGAGATTATTAAGAAGTTTTCCGTTAAAAACAAGAATTGTTTTAGCTATCGGGATGTTTTAGCGGAATATCCTGACAAGGATCGCAGCTAT
>JBDLIX010000063.1:0-29476 GCA_039714655.1 Bacteroidota bacterium | reverse complement strand
TGATCCCAGGCTATTGTGGTTTATTGCCACTCGGTCATCTATCTTGTAATTCCTTGCCGTATACTGCAGATTAAGAGCTTTGGTAAGGTAATACTCAGCCGTGTCAAGGTTGATACTGTACTGATTATTTTCATATCCTTTAAGGCTATACTCAAAGATTTTGTCTAATAATATGGAATCTTCAGCAGGTTCATCCTGTGCATACGCAGCGAACTGAATACATATTAATGATATTAGAGCAGTAATATATCGAAAAGTAATATGGTGCTTCATAACATAATCTAGAGTATAAATGAAAGAATAATTGGCATATGATCCAAGCAATTCAATAAAATTCATAAAAAATACATCATTATAAACCGCACAAAAACAGCCATTTAAATAAGTTGATAAAAAGAATCTCAAAAAAAAATCAATTTTTTGGGTAACGTTTGACCGGTTTTGGGAATTAACATATGAAAACAATCAACAAACAGATGTTAAACCCCTAATTGAAAAGTCATGAAAACTGTAAATTTCAAATCATTCGCAAAAGACGCGATCCAGGAACAAGAACTGAACTATTTAAAAGGTGGAATTGCAGGAGCTGGAGATCCAATAGATGATCTTACTGTTCCCCCTAGGAGATAAAGAGTCAATTCAGGAGATTATTGAAAAGACAATAAGACGGTCTTAGACCGCATAAGATATTGATCCGTGCAATTGGAAGGGAAAATTGAGCTCCCGGACCGATGAATCGGAAGGAACCGACAGAAGTGGAAGTTCCTACGTTGAAACGTACTTGATTGTACGCATACTCTGGAAAGCATGCAAGCGTGCATGTGTATACCAGGGAATACGGGTGCCGGACTGTACAGCCAGAAGTGGATGTGCGGGGTTCCTGAATCCTTGTAACTAATTAAATTTTATTGATATGAAACGCGACAGGCACATTTTACAGAAGTACCTGGACAACGAGCTCTCAGAGAAGGAGTTGGCTAGGTTCGAGCAGGAGCTCAACGCCAGTCCGGATTTGCTGGTGGATCTTGATCTCTATAAAGAGGTTGATGAAGCCATTGCTGACACTGAAGTGTTGGATTTCCGGGCTCAGTTGACAGATCTGCGGGAAGAAACAAGACGATCGGAGGCCGGACGAAGGGTTTTTCGATTTACTAGGCCATGGCACTACGCAGCCTCGGCAGCACTGGTATTGCTGGTAGCAATTGGGCTGGCCACGGTTCTAGGACGACCTTTATCAAATAACGATTTGTTCGTTAAGTACATGAAACCGTATGAATTGGTTTTAACCAATCGTTCTCAGGACAGTGAAGCGACACAGATCTGGATGAACAAAGCTCAGGATTTTTTCAACAAAGGTGAGTTTGAAAATGCCATTGGTGCATTTGAAGAGGTACTTGAGGTCAATGTTAACAAGGTTGAAGCTGATTTCTACATGGGGGTTTCTTATATGGAAATTGATCAACACGTTAATGCCAGTGAGTCCTTCAACAGAGTGATTGTGCAAGATGACAACCTGTATATTCAGAAAGCTGAATGGTTACTGGCAGGATGTCTGTTGGCCATGGATGAAACTGAGCGAGCCCGCAGGCAATTGGCTATGATTGCATCCTCTGAAAATCATTATTATCATATGGATGCGGCAAAGGTCCTTAAAAGAATGAAGCGCTAGTATTTATTGCTGTATAACAATGTGTGATGAGTGAGAAACCTGATTATAAGGATCTTGTGGAGTATACCAGGCAACTTGAAGACAAAGTTGCATGGCTGGAGAATACCCTCAAACAGTTCCAATCTGATGGAACAAGGGTAAAGACCAGATTTCTCTCCAATATCTCTCACGAAATCAGGACCCCCATGAATGCTATTATTGGATTTTCTCACCTGCTGGGTGAGGAAGATGTGGACGGAGATTCAAGGGATGCTTACATCAACCATATTACAAGGAACAGCAATTCGCTCTTAAATATGATGGACAACCTGATTGATCTTACTCTGATCGAAACAGGCAACCTACAGCTAAAGGAAGATGAAGTCGTAATCTATCATTTGCTGAAGGCGCTTTATGATCAGTTTAACCTTGATCGATACAGGATTAACAGGGAAAGGGTAGCGCTTCTTTTGAATGTTAGAGATGCATTCAAGAATGCTAAAATTATTGCCGATAGGCAGCGCCTGTCACGAGCTATAAGTTGCCTTATGGAAAATGCCCTGACCCAGACCAAAAAGGGTGTCGTTGAAATTGGCGCATCATTCGCCGATAGAAATTTACTGGTTATCACAGTCAAGGACAGCAGTAACATGCTGTTGCAGGAGAGAGCCAGGAAGGTCTTTGAAACAACTGAAAAAGAAGAGGACTGGTATAATACCTCCGATACAATCGGACTTGGCTATAAACTTGCCAGGGGATTGTTGGAAGCCATGAAAGGAGAAATCGTGGTCAAAGACAGTTCATTTAAAGGTACTACCATTGAGTGTTCAATTCCAGTAAGGACTGTTACGCCAAAGCATTATCAATCTGGCGAAGATAACAGGATTAAGGTTGAACGTCCGCTCGAAGAATAATTGATGGCCGGTTTGATGCCTCTGCCAACTTTAACTTAGGGGTTTGTTATTGTTTTCAAAAGGGCAGATCATCAAATCCGGAATCATTCTCAGGCGGCTGTGAGGGGAAGGGAGCTTCCTGATCTGGAATTGTATCATTAGCTGTAGTATCAAAAGCAGGTTCGCTGGTTTCGTTCTGTATCTTCTCAAGGCGCCAGGCTTCAAGGTTCGTAAAATATGATACCTGGCCATCCTTTTCCCACTTACGTCCTCTCAGGTTAAAGGCGACTTTAACCATGTCATCAACGTTGAACTGGTCCAGAAGGGAGCATTTATCCTGGGTTGACTGAAACTTAATGAAGTCAACAAATTCATAACCACTTGTGCCAGTAGACTTGATCTCCAGAACAAATTCACGTTTCTGGAATCGATCAGAGATCTTTTGTGTTTCGTATTTCTCTGCCAGCCGGCCGTTAATCTCGAAGCTCATAATAAAAGTTCTTTTTACAATTAGGGTGTAAATTTAAGATTGTTTTTGATTGAAAGAAAGCCGAAATCCTGATCTTTATGATCAACAAAAAAGGCTGTTCGGATTAACGGACAGCCTTTTTTTTGATTTAAAGAGCTTCTTACTCAATTCCTAATAGCTCAATTCTGAAAATAAGTACAGAATTGCCAGGAATTGGACCTGTATCCCTCGGACCATATGCGAGGTTGGATGGAATATAAAATCTGTAGGTTGATCCAAGCGACATCAGTTGTACACCTTCAGTCCATCCAGGAATGACACCATTCAAGGGGAAAGTCACCGAGTCGTTAGTCTCAAAACTGCTTTCAAATATAGTTCCGTCAATAAGACTGCCTTCATAAAATACAGTTACTGTGGAAGTATCCGATGGTTTGGGTCCTGTACCTTCAGTAAGTACTTCATATTGCAAACCTGATTCAGTAGAAGTAATTCCTTCTTTTTTACCGTTTTCCTCCAGAAATGCTATTCCATTTTCAAGGTTGTCCATGGCAGCTGATTCAGCACTTTTTGATGCTTCCGCCTGGCGAGCATTATCCAATTCCTGGAGCATTGTATTTACTGTCATCTGATCAAATGCTGATGAGTCTTTCATAACCTGAAAAAAACCTGAAACGATCAGGTCGGCATCAGCTTCCCAAGGTAATTGAGCCATGCCGTAACCCATGTTTAGTCCCAGGAAATAATTGAGCGAGTCAGATTGATTATTCATACTTACCTGATCTTCAGATTTAATGCCATCCCTGCTTGCACCGATAAAATATCCTGCCACCAGGGCTGCAACTGTTACTACTATGAGCGTGATAATTTGTCTGCTATTCATATGAGTTTATGTTTTGAAAATATTGACTGCGAAGATATAAGAAATATTATAGACCACACAATTATCTTTTACATGCCCTGATCATCTCTCTTTTTCCGGGTGGCCCGGGAATCTTTATTACATCAAATCCGCTGGATACCAATGCTCTGCGAACACTTCCTTTGGCTGAGTAGCTCACCAGTATGGCATTGGGATTCATTAGTTTATTTAGCTTTGAGAAGATCTCAGTAGTCCAGAGATGTGGTTGTTTATCCGGTGCAAATGCATCGAAGTAGACCAAATCGAATATACCTTTTGGACTCATGGACCTGAAATCGGACTCTTCTTTATGAATTCTGAAGCGCTCCGTCAGGGAAAATTCATCATTCCAGGGGGCTTCATGCATTCTAATAAGGCTACCGGTTGGAATGCCGGATATGATTTTTTCAAAATTTAATTTAAGGTATTCGGAGGGTATGAGGGGATATTTTTCAACTGCATGATAGTATACGTCGACTCCATGTTTAAGAGACTCCACCAGGGATAACATCATATTAAGACCTGTTCCAAGCCCAATTTCAAGGATGTTCAGAGGGGATTTTTGCACGGTTTGAAACCCCTGTTTGATGAATATATGATTTGACTCCTGAAGGGCCCCATGGATAGAGTGATAAGGCTCATCCAGACCTTTAACAAACAGTGTATGGGAGCCATCTTCGGTGAGGCGTAGCTCTCTTTGCATGGAGTAAAACTACTTAATATCGAGATAATTCAGGAATCAGGGTTACCTGGAAGGTACTCCTCATAGATCTTACCCATGGATTTGAACATGTTGAAGGGCCCTTTGCCATGGAGTTTTTCAATCTCTTTGATCAGCTGGGCAATGCTTTCACGCTGTGTGCTGCTTTCGTGTGGACAGCTCTTTTCTATCTTCACCAGGTCATTTAAAGCAGCGTATTCTTCGAGCATTCTTACGTCCAGGTCCAGCATTGGCCTGATAAGGTGTAAACGACCATCGAACATCTCCAGGGAGTAGGGGAGTGAACTGAGGGATCCATGGTAGATCATATTGAGCAAAAGAGTCTCCACCGCATCGTTCCTGTGGTGCCCTAAAGCCAGTTTATTGGAACCCAGTTCCTTGGATAATGAAAAAAGTTCTTTTCTCCGGTGCCATGAACAGATGAAGCAGGCGGTTTTGGAGGGGTCCTTTTCCAGGTCTGGTTCAATGTTGCGGTAATGGAGGGGGATGGTCAGGTTTTTACAGAATGCGGTGAGTTTCTCGCGGTCTATACGATAACCGATCCCGGTGGCTTCGATATGGGCAGCTTCGATGGTAAAATTGAAAGGAACTGCCCTTTGGCGTTCTGCCAGTGCCTCCAGCAGGATCATGGAATCCTTTCCTCCAGAAAGCCCGACAAGCACCCGGTCTCCATCGACGATCATGGCATGGTCCCGGATAGTGGTCCCCGTTTTCCGGCAGATTTTCTTAAACAGTTTGTCTGACTGGTTCTGCTCAGATGTTTTTTCCAATATCAATTATCATGGTGTGGCAAGCTCAGCAGGAACTGTACCAGTCAGCGTTTTTAAGAAATCAATAATCTCACCTATTTCCGGATCGGTCACATCTTTATTTGATCCGATCTTAGCCATTATCTTAATTGCTGAACTCAACTCCTCTACACTTCCATCGTGGAAATAGGGGGCAGTCTTTTCAATGTTTCTCAGGGAAGGCACTTTAAACATGTATTTCTCAGCTTCATTTCCTGTAACTGCAAACCTGCCTTCGTCGATAACCTCACTATTGGTGTACTCCCAGTAATTTCCAAATAGTCCAAACTTCTGATACATATTGCCTCCGAGCAGACTACCCATGTGACAGGTGATACACCCCGAGCTTATATAGGTCTGAAGCCCCTTCTTCTCTTTGGCACTAAGTGCCTGATCATCGCCTGCAAGATAGTCGTCAAATTTCGAAGGGGTAACCAGCTTTCTTTCAAAGACTCCGATCGCTCTCGTAATATTGTCAAATGTGATTGGGTTTGTCTGCCCCGGGAATGCTGCGGCAAACAGTGTCTTATATTCATCTATTGCAGACAGCTTTTTTACCACGGCCTCTTCACTGGGCATCGCCATTTCGACCGGATTTAATATGGGGCCTCCCGCCTGGGCCTCCACATCCGGTTCTCTGCCATCCCAGAATTGTACAAAATGAAAGGCAGAATTCAGGGTTGTGGGGGAGTTTCTGTCTCCCAATCCACCATCATTCCCTTCTGACAAAGCTTTGTTATCTACCCCGTAAGTACTCAGGTCATGACAGGTGTTACAACTCTGCGTATTATCTTTTGATAATCTGTTATCAAAATAGAGGACTTTACCCAGTTTTACTTTTTCATCAGTTATTTCATTGTCAGGGTTTTCAGCGACTGCAGGCAGGACAGCAAACATTTGTCTCGCCTGGGCATCCAATTCAGCAAATTCATTGGATGCAGCTTGTGCATCTGATGAATTTTGGTCACTTTTCTTGTTGTTTCCTCCACAACTTACAAGCGCCATAGCAATTACAACATAGATCAGTTTTTTCATAATTATATTTATTAGTTACATTTAATTACCGCTAACTCTATTATGAAAGATCACTTATTATCTTCTTCATTTGATCCATCTTGGCCTCACCATCCTGGGCCAGTTTAATCTGGGCCCGGGTTCTGACCAGGTTATGCTCTTTGTGTTTGGTCTTATAATAGGTATCTCCGTCCACGTAGTCGATAAGGAAGCGAACCGCTTGCATATAAGGGAAGAGCAGCCCAGCATAGAGCAATGCATCTTTTTCAATATCAGAAAGGATATCCCTGGTTGAATCCAGAAAACCTGAAGCGAATGCTTCATACAATTCAATGTCCATGGTTACACGATCCAGGTTCTCATCGTCCTCCTCTCCGGTATTGGTTAGTGTGCGGATACCATCACCAAAATCGGATGTCACATAACCTGGCTGGATCGTATCCAGATCAATCACACATAGCCCCTTCCCGTCTTTATCAAAAAGTACATTACTGATCTTTGTGTCATTATGGGTAACTCGAAGGGGAATCGCTCCCTTTTCCGCCAGTTCATGGATGGTAAGCATCAGTTTGGAACGGGATTCTACGTAATCGATCTCCTTCTTTACAATCTTCAGGCGACCGGCGGTATCTTTTTTTATACTCTCTTCCAGCTGGGTAAGTCTCCATTTCATATTGTGGAAATCGGGAATAATGGTTCCTATACCCTTTACCGGAAGGTCGTCCAGCATTTTAGAAAATTCTCCAAACTTAAGGGCTCCTTCATAGGCAATAGCCGGATCTGTGGTACTCTCGAATACAAGGTGGTCCTCAATAAACAGGAGCACCCTCCAGTAGTTGCCTTCCGGATCCCTGAAAAAGGACTTACCATCTGTTGCGGGTATTATTGACAGGGTACGTCTTTCCCTTTCTCCGGGATAATCCTTTTCAATTTTAGCTGCAACGTGATCCGTGACCAGGACCATATTCTGCATCAGCAACTCCACATCCTTAAAAACATTGTGGTTGACCCTCTGAAGCAGGTAATCCGGCTTTCCGGGTTCTGAATTAACCAGGCGGTAACTGTCGTTTATATGTCCGCCTTCATGTGTTTTTAGTTCACCGATTGTGCCGATTGTGGCAAATTGTTGTGCTATTTGGTTAATGTTCATATCATTGGTCCATTTGGGAAATACAAAGTGCTGCGGCTCCGTACAGGCCGGCATTGTCAAGCTGCGCAGGTAACAGTTTTACCTTGTTTCTAACCAATTCAAATGGGAATTTGTCAATCTCTTCCTGTAATGGCTTCTCTAAGTACTCCCACGACTTTGCAATTGCCCCTCCGATAACAAAGGCCTCAGGTGCCAGGATATACATACTAAGACGCAACAGCTCGCCCAGATTCCTGGCAAGATGGTCAAATGCCTTAACTGATTCCTGGTTCCCTGCTTTCGCTTCATTAAAGAGGTCGATGCCATTCTTACTGTAGGAATTTACGAAAAGGGCGTTGGAGCAGTAATCATCACCTATTCCACTCTGCATGGGCACACAGCCGATCTCTCCCGCACCTCCTGCAATTCCGGAGTAGATCTTACGATTGATAATAATACCACTTCCAAGACCAGTCCCCATGGTGACACCAACCATGTTATTGAATGCTTTACCAGCTCCGAAATAGGCTTCACCCAGTGCAAAACAATTGGCATCATTGTTCTGAAAAGCGGGAAGATTAAACCGCTCCTCCACACTCTTCTTGATGGAATGTCCCTGCAGGGCCGGGATATTATTGATCGCCAGTATTTCACCACTTTCAGTATCCATAAATCCGGGCATCCCGATTCCTATCCCTACAACCTCATCGGTCAGGAGGGGCTTAATGGCTGAAAATAGTGATTCCATAATCTCTTCGAAGGGTCTTGTGGAACCGGTTGGAACCTCATTCTTTTCGATTAGTTCTTTGTCTGAAATCCGGGCAGCAACAATGGAAGTTCCGCCTATATCAACACCAATGTATAATCGCTTTGTGCTCATTATTTCTTTGTTCTTATTTTATGTCCGTGCAGCGCAAAATATAGTACAAAAATGTAGCAGGGTATTATAATCCAGTATGCTGCCTGGTAGTTTGCCACAACCGCTACTTCGGTGGTTTTAATTGCATCTACAATAAAACCGTAGACCAGGGGGAGGACAGCACCGCCCACAATGGCCATGACCAGCAAGGAGGCACCCGCTTTGGTAAATTTCCCCAGATCCTTTATGGCCAGGGGCCAGATGGCCGGCCACATAAGCGAGTTGGAAAAACCGATCAATATGAAAGTGTAAATAGCATAATTTGATGGGAGATAGATGAGCAGTAGCGCAGACAAGATTCCCAGTATTGAAAAGGAGATCAGGGCCTTTGTCTGTGATAACAGCCTTGGAATGGCAATTACACCAAATATATACCCTACCATCATCCCTATGGGTACATATTTCCCGTAAGACGCCAGGTTCTCCACCTCTCCTAATGCTGCCTTGGCAAAATCAATTACAGAAGCCAGTGCGAGTGTTTCAAATCCCACATAAAGGAACAGTGCCACCACTCCGAGGATCAAGTGCGGGAACTGCAGGATACTTGTTTTTCCTGCTGCATAGGAGGCACTATCTTCCTCCTCTGAATCTTCTCCTTCTGCTTTTACTTCAGGTAGTGGGGCGAAGTAGACTAATATTCCCAACACGACCAGAATTCCGGTTACAATGTAAAATGGCATGATGATATCATCCACCTTAACATCTTGAAGATCAATAAATAATCCCAAGAAAAGCGGTGCCATCCACCAGGCCAGTTTATTCATGATCCCCATCATGCTGATCCTGGCTGCGGCGGTCTCATGGGGACCGAGAATCGTGATATAGGGGTTGACTGCTCCCTGTAACAGGGTATTACCGATTCCGCCCACGAAGAGGGCCAGTAGGAATAATGGAAAACTGAACGCGTTGGATGAAGGTACAAACATCCACATTCCAAGGCCCATGATGAGGAATGCGAGAACCATGGAAACGCGGTATCCAATCTTTTTTATAACCCAGGCGGTGGGGCGTCCAAAGATCACAAAGGCTGAGAAAACGGCCGCTGTTACCAGGTAGGATTGACTTGTGGAAAGATTGAATGCTGATTTAAGTGCTGGAATCAGGAAACTGCTAATGCCCAATCCAAATCCGATAATGAAGAACATTATTCCAATGATCATTAAGGGAATAATTGTGCTACTCTTTCTATCAGTTGAGTTATTCATGCCAGGAAGGTTTTTAATTAGCCCATAAAATTAACTTTTTATCTAAATATTAAAAATTAATCATAATGTAAGAGTTTTGGAAACATGATTCGGGATGGTTACTTTTACTCATCCTAAATTTAAATATTAGTTATTATGAACACAACCCTCTTAATTTTGGCTGCAGGAATGGGAAGTCGTTATGGTGGGATGAAGCAGGTTGATCCATTCGGACCTTCAGGCGAAACCATCACAGATTATTCAATTTATGATGCCATGAAGGCAGGCTTTGACCGTTTTGTCTTTGTGATTTCGCCAAAAATGGAGGAGGATTTCCGCACCAACTATGTGAGTAAGTTCCCGTCCCACCTGAAGGTGGATTATGTGATCCAGTCAATCGATAATATACCGGAAGGTTTCGTGCTGCCAGATGACCGTGTCAAACCCTGGGGCACAGCCCATGCCGTACTCATGGCAAAGGATGCCATAAAGGAGCCATTTGCTGTAATAAATGCCGATGATTATTATGGGAGGAAATCTTATCAGATCATGCACGATTTCCTGGTGGGTACTACCGAGGGGATTCCCGGTCAGTACTGCATGGTGGGTTTTGAACTGCAGAAAACAGTATCGGAACATGGATCGGTGGCAAGAGGCGTTTGCCAGGTGGATGATCATGGATTTCTCAATGGAATGGTTGAACGCACCAAGGTCTATTTGAAAGATGGTGGAATCGTTTTTGAAAATGAGGACGGATCGATACATCCACTGGACCGAATGGATACAGTTTCCATGAACCTGTTTGGATTCACCTCCGATTTCTTTGCCCATATCGAAGAGGTTTTCAAGTCGTTTATCAAGGAGAACATTCATAATCCCAAAGCAGAACTTTTCATACCCCTGGTGGTAGATAATCTGCTTTCTACAGGGAAGGCGAGGATGTCGGTACTTCAGACCCCCGAGTCATGGTTTGGGGTAACATACCAGGAGGACAAGCCTAAAGTACTGAAAGCAATACGGGATCTGGTAGATAGCGGACTCTATCCCGAGTCATTGTGGGGATGATTCATCAGGAGTGTTGATGTCACATTCCCGGCTAAATACGACGCTGCTTGCCATTGTTTCATGCCTGTTATGGTCCTCAGCTTTTGCCGGGGTAAAGATTGGTTTGGAGTATACCACACCTCTTCAGTTTGCAGGTACCCGGTTTTTTATTTCAGGGTTACTGGTTTTTCCACTGGCCTTAAGGATGAATCCATCCTATTTCCGTATCGTGCGGGATCACCTGAAAATGATCCTGCTATTTGCCTTTCTCCAGACTTTTTTGCAATACACCATGTTTTATACGGGAATTAGTATGATTCCGGGTGCTGTCGCAGCCATTGTGATCGGTTCTCAGCCACTTTTTATTGCTCTGGTGGCTCATTTCATGTTGCCGGGTGACCGGATGACCATGGCAAAAACAGTGGTGATCCTGTTCGGTATTCTGGGCGTAGTGTTGGTCAGCTTTGGGAAAGATCCGGATTCTGTAACCGGAAGCATTGCCCTGCTTGGGATTCTGCTCATGCTGGGTATTAATGTGCTTTCCGGGTTTAACAATGTATTGATTGCCAGTGAAAAAGGCCGGATCCCTCCGCTGGTGATCAGCTCAGCTTCTATGGCGATAGGGGGTTGTGCCCTGTTTCTTTTTTCCATCCCTCTTGAAGGATTGCGATTTGAGCCTAAGCC
Source organism: Bacteroidota bacterium (assembly GCA_039714655.1). GTDB lineage: Bacteria > Bacteroidota > Bacteroidia > Bacteroidales. Next base: position 18,085 of record JBDLIX010000063.1, on the reverse strand, counting down.
GTTGTCATATTATCTTTCATTGGGGTGGCTCAGTATACTTTCTGCAGTAGCCATATCAATTTGGATCTCCCTGTTGAAGAGACCTGGCATTGTTGTCTCCGATTTAAATCTTTGGAAATTTCTGATCCCGGTTTTTGGAGCTGTTTTAAGCTGGATCCTGCTTCCGTCCGAGCAACCAGCACCATTTACACTGGCAGGGATGATGGTCATAGCCTCTTCGCTTGTGATTTTGAATCTGGTTCACAGGAAAAATCGTGCGATCATTGAAGCGCCTCGCTAAAAATGCGAGACTCATCGATCGATTGATTCAAGAAAAAGCATAACTTTATGGGGTAATTCTGCCATGAGAATTTCAACTCTAACATATCTACTTGCATTTACTTTAGTTGCCATTTCGAATCTGCATGCTCAAGAGTCTCCTGAGGCAGTAAAAGGAGTCATTGATTTGAGAGGATACAACTTCAAATCAGAAGGGCCCCTGGAGCTTGTGGGGGATTACGAATTTTATTGGAATCAGATGCTCAATCCGGCCATTGAAGGAGATACCGGTGAGATGATTTATCTGAAAGTTCCTGGTTCCTGGTTCAAATTAAGGAGAGAGTATCCCGAAGTTGAGCGCTACGGTTTTGCAACTTATCGTTTGGTAATTTTACTTCCGGAGAACGTTGATGAGGTGACTTTTAAGCTTGAGGATGTCTTTTCAGCTTCAGGATACTTTCTTAATGGAAAAGCTATCGATTACCTCGGATTTCCCGGTGTGAATAAGTACCAGACTGTGATTAAGTACAACCGCTCCATGGTTACCGGAACGGTGAATAATAAGGAAGCAGAACTGCTCATCAGGGTTTCTAATTTTGATAACAGGTTTAGCGGGATCGTAGGAGGGATCACAATGGGCTTAACCGATCAGATGCAAAATGCGAGACAGAAAGATGTTTTTAGAGGTCATTTCCTGATCGGAGCATTTCTGATCATTGGCATATATTTTCTTGGCCTTTATTTGATCCGGTCAGAGCACTACAGGCTCTACTTTTCAGTGATCTGTATTTTAATGGCAGTGCGGGTGGTCTTGATCCTTGAGTTACCAATCATCAATGAGATGAATCTGAATGGGCTAACCATGGCGAGGATGGATTACCTCAATATCTATTTTTTTGCTCCATTCTTCACATTGATGATCCGGTCCATTTTTCCTATCGAATTTCCAAACCTGTTTTTCAGGATCATTATTTGGACCTCTGCAGTCTTTATTGTTGTGGTGGTAGTTTCTCCTGTTAGTCTTTTTTCTTATACCCTTCCCATGTTTTTTGTGTTCTTCGTACTGGAGAGCCTTGTTTTCCTGTACGTTGTTATACTCGCCTGGAGCCGGGGTAGAAGCCATGCTACTGCATTTCTTATTGGTTTACTGATACTGTTTGCCGGGACACTCAATGATATGTTGAATGAGATTGATGCCATTGACACCGCTTATATAGTTCAATATACCATGTTCATTTACCTGTTGATCTATGCCTACATATTTGCAGATAAATCAAATCATATTCAGATGAAGGCTGAAAAACTCGCCACGGAAGTGAGCCGGGTGAGAAACAATTTGGAGGACCTGGTGGAGGAGCGTACCACCGAATTGCAATCCATGTCGAATCAGTTGGAACGTCAGAAAAAGAAACTTGAATCTACCAATCGCGACCTGGTTGAAGCTATGAATGCAAGAAACAGGCTGTTTGCTATTATCGGTCATGATGTGAAAGGACCTATCGGCTATACACGACAGGCACTGGAAATGATCCTGGAGAATCGGGAAGTATCAGCTGAAGAGAGGGATGAACTGTTGAAAATGATAGCCAGCTCTTCGGAGGTGACTTACAATCTCCTGGACAACTTACTGGTTTGGGGCAGGTCACAGACCGGGAAGCTGAAGGCAACTACTGTGAATTTTAAGCTGAAATCTTTGATTGATGAGAGTCTGGAGCTGGTCAATATCGGGCTGAAGGAAAAAAGCCTGAAGGTAGAGGTATATGTTAGTGAGGAGCATTTCGTGGAAGCTGACAGGGACCAGCTCTATATTGTGATCAGGAACCTGCTTAGCAATGCCATTAAGTTTACTCCGGGAAATGGTCGCATCTATATCTCCTCGAAAAAGCAGAAAGGAGAGGTGATCATCTCCATCCGGGATACAGGGATTGGTATTCCTGAAGCAATCAATAACAAGTTGCTGGATGCCAAGTCGCATGTTTCCACCAATGGAACAATGGGTGAGAAAGGATCGGGGCTGGGATTGAAGATTTGTAATGAGATCATTCAAACCAACAGCGGATGGATGAAAATCGAAAGTGAGACTGGTACAGGTTCCACTATCCTGATTGGGATCAAAGCTGGCAGAAAATAGCCTTAATATATGAAAGTACTTACGATCAAATCAGTTAAGGTACTGGATGAGGCCACCCAGACCGACGTTCATCACACTTTTGGGATGGAACACTATACCGATTATGTATTCAAACCAAGAAGCGATCAGAAATATTCAGCAACCATCGTACTGAAGGAGAGTGATGAAGTGATCCGCAATATCGAATCACGAAGTGCTTCATTCCCTGATCATGAATTTTTAATTGATGATCTTAACATGGAACAAAATACCGTTGAAAGGTACCGGGTGAAAAGTGGAAATATCATCAAGAAACTTCAATCGGGATGGGAATGGGAGAAATAGGACCGAAGATTATTCCTGTTTTCGTCATTGGGACACCCAAAACATCAAAATCAAAGAGCTATACCGCTGATTAAATAACTTAATAATCACCCTGAAAGGAGTGACGAAAACAGGAAAATTACAGCACAATAGACTACTTTTATAGATATTGAAAGAAAGTCAATTGGATAAAAGGAGGAATAGGAACATGTTATTACAAAATACTTTTAAAATTATCCTTTCAATCTTTATACTATTCAGTTTACATGGATGTGCAGGAGAAAAAGAGAAGGAAAATTCATTGAATAAGGTAAGTGCGTCCAGGCAAGAACCATCCTTGCCTGGGGAAATTGCCAGGTTCAATCCACCAGTCGGTCTGCCGGATGGCGAGCCGCCATTTATCTATGCGGTTTCCGCCCGCCCCATGGGCATCGTTACCTTTCCGCAGTATGCTGTGGATAACGACCTTCATACAAGGTGGTCATCAAGAGATAAGGATCAGTGGTTAACGTTTCACATCAGTCATCGGGTAAAAGTTGATCAACTGGACATCCTTTTTGCCACAGAAGGCGAAATCCGGTTCCATATTGAAACTTCTGCTGACGGATTACAATGGAAGCGAGTGTACGATGGCGCCAACAGTGTTCCTGCAGGCCGGATGGCCACCTACCACTTACAGCCTACAGAGGCTCGTTATGTGCGTATCACACCTCATCGCGAGTCGAATTGGAGAGAGCAATACAATAAGAGCATTTTAGAAGTAAAAATCGGCTCGCTGAAGTACAGGCCATCGTCACAGATGCAATTGTGGTCGAAGAGCTGGATATCGGGAGTGCCCGTAGATGAATACCTGGCAAACCATAAACCGGTACCACGGGGATCATACAACGAGGTAGCTGTACAATCGATCACGACTTTGATTGAGTACGGCACCGACCGTTATGGCAAGGTTCACTCACCGATCTGGGTACAGAACCTGGACCTGGAAACACTGGACTGCTTTCCGCGCTACAACGATGATTTGGAGCGATCTGCGTCCAGTAGGCAGGCACCCTACGGAACAGGGCACCGGGCAATTCGTCCCGGTCAACGTCCCGCCGGTGCGTCAAATCTCTATTTTGATCAACCAATGATTCGTGCTGTTGAGCTGCATGATCTTCTTTCCGGCAAAGAGTTGTTCTTGCCGGCAGTCGAGAACTACGTGAACTCCTATTGTCAAAGCTTTATTAATGAGAAGACCGGACTGCTGGATTGGGGTGTTCATCTCTCCAGGAACGTTTACTCAGAAGAACTCCAACATGACGGATACGCAAACGCTACACTTCACGAACTAAATGTCATCCTTCCACTGTGGCCAACCTTGTACCGGATGGAACCTGGGATCTTCAGCTCTGAAATGGAACAATTCTGGTATTTGCACACCGATGAGAAAACGGGCGAAGTGGATCGTCACGATCATCTTGAAGAGAAGGGGCACGGCCTCGCTTTTGCGATGACGGCGGGAGAGATTGCCCTGGCCTGTGCCTACCAGCACACATTAAACCCCGACGGTCCCTGGCTTGATCGTGCACTACAGGTCGCCAGTTATCACTGGGACCGGCGTAACAAGACGACTAATCTGTTTGCGAATGTCCCCGACGAAAACGGCAAGCGTTTTGACAATTTTTATTCCGATACTACCATCCCGGGTTTGTGGGCTTCGCGGGTATTGATGGCAGGCCTGCTGACCGACAATAAGGAGCTGATCGACATGGCTCGCAAAACGCTCCTGGCCTGGGCACATTATGGGTGGGACGAGCAATCCCGGATGCCCTGGTCGGCCCTGGCACTCGACGGGCTCCCCATAGACGGGACGCGTGATTACGAAGGAGTAACCTACGACAAATTTCAACCAGTCGGCCATTGGGATCTGTGGAAGGATTATTACTTTGGCTTTGAAGCACCGTTTAACACCTTGCTGACTTACGCCATGGCCGCCTATAAGTTGAATGATCCACAACTAAAAGAACATACAGTTCGACTTGCCGAATATTATCATCGACACCTGCCGGCCAACGGGAAGTACGGCACCATGGCTGTGAATTATGGCAAATTGATCTCCTTTTATCTGGTCATGGAACAGCTCACCGGCAATGTTGGTTATCGTGAGACGGCGGAGCGGGTGGCTGATGAGGCACTGGATCACCTGTGGTCCGGGAAGCTTATCCTTGGTTTTGCCGGCCGGATGCATTACAGTGCAGTGGAGGGGCAGGGATACCTTGTTCAGGCATTGTTGGAACTGGATGCCACACCTGAAAAGATGAACAGGCTTCGGGATAAGAATCTCTTTTTATGGAACTTTTAGTGCTGTTGACTCGTCAGACATCGGCGAAGGGTCCATACTTGTTCTCGGCAACATGATGGAGAAACTACAGTAAATTAATCTTTAGATTTGATCTTGACCCTGGCAGGTCTGAGTCCTTCAGCACTTGCACTGATAATCAGGTCACCCGGTTCACTGCCTGCCTGAAGTATTAATAGTTGTTTCCCTCTTCTTACCTCTTTTGATGTGGACCTATTGGGTGTATGATCAGCCAGATCGCCATTATCAATAACCCTGATTTTTCCGGGTCCATCCAGTTGGTATTTGATAAGATGGTTGCTATGCGGATTTAATATGCCAGTGCTATCCACAACTTCAGTGGTAATTTGGACAAGGTCTCTACTGTTTGAATTAACCTGGCGTCGGTCAGAATTCATTGCCAATGCATATGGAAGTGCTGAGGTGGTAAGAGTATCGGACACCTTTTGGGAATTGCCCCTTTCATCGTTATAGAAGGCATGGGCTACCAATTCTCCAGGTTCATAAGGGATGTATGTTTTAATGACTCCATCGGCAAATGATTTTCTCTTAAATGTATTTATCAATCGATTATTGAGACGTAATTCCACACGTTCACAATTGGTGAAAACCACCACTTCCTTGGGGATTGTATCATTTTCAAAACTCCAGTGACCCACCAGGGGCGCACCCCAATAACTGGTTTGCCATCTTGTAAGGTTATTAAGGGAATCAGCCAGCAGGGAGTCTTTTACGGTAAGTTTTACGAGGGGATCTTCCCGGTATTGTGATCCGATATACCATGCATGGGGTTTGATAAATCCATTGGTTTGAAGCAATCCGGATCTGGATCCCCGGTCGGGCCAGGCAGCCGATTCACCCATATAGTCGAAACCTGTCCAGATGAACTGACCCGCTACAAACTCATCCATATCGTTCCATGAGTTGTCAGAATAATCGATTACCTGGTAATCTTTCTTACGGTTGGTCGCATAGACTTTGGTTTCAGTGGCAATAAAAACGAGTTCAGGATACTTTTTATGCCATGTGTTAAATGAATCACTCCTGTAGTTATATGAAACAACGGGTGAGACATGCATCATCCTTGATGGCAATTCATGTCCGCTATCTGGATTTCCGGGGTGAAGAGCTGCGGTGACTGAGCGGGAAGGATCAATGGCAGTAACAAGGTCCATCAGGTCGTTGTACCAGGCCACTCCTTTCGACGGATTGTTACGTTGTTCCATGGTTTCATTACCTACGCTCCATAACACTACGGATGGATGGTTTCTGTCCCGCCGTATGAAGTTGGTTAAATCAGTTTCCCAGGTGTCAGCAAACTGCACCCTGTCATGATCACCATGCCAGCTTTCTTCCCATTTATCATACATCTCATCGATCACCAGAAAACCCATTCTGTCACACAGGTCCAGAACTTCAGGAGCCATTGGATTGTGGGCAAACCTAAGGGAGTTTACGCCTAACTCCTTCAGGAGCTCAAATCTTCTTTTCCAGCTCTCCATTGGGATGGCTGCACCCCATTCCCCACCATCATGATGCATGCAAACACCCTTCATCATTACTTTCTTCCCATTCAGGAGGAATCCTCTATCCGGATCAAACTTCACCGAACGAATTCCATGCATTGTTTTTACGTGGTCGATCTGCCTGTTTTGATCCATAAGGTAGCAGTTCACCGCATATAGGTTCGGTTGTTCGGGAGACCAAAGCAAAGGTTCTTCGATCTTGAATGTACGAAGGGTGTTTCCTTCACTGGAAGGCTCCATGAATTCACTACTCTTTCCTTCAGCAACAATGCGGCCTCCCGGATCTACAATATCGTATCGAACTTCGAAACGTTGTGGTTTTTTGCCATTGTTTAATAACTCAAGCGAAACGGTCAGATCAGCGTTACCTGCACTGTCAATAACCGATGTTACAGCATTTCCCCATATGGGCACATGGAGGGTATTGGTGGTGATCAGTCTTACATGCCGGTAGATCCCACCACCGGAATACCATCTATCAACAGGCAAATGGCTGCAATCTGTCCTTACTGCGATAACATTTATTGTGTCGGTGCGTACCAGCGAGGTGATATCGTGGTAAAAGCTGGCATAACCGTAAATTTGTTTTCCCAGGTGGGTTCCATTGAAGTATACATCGGCATTCATCTGCACGCCTTCAAACAGCAGGTAGAACTGTTCGTTGCCCTGGTATCCGGACAGGTCAAGGGTTTTTCGGTACCAGCCCACACCACCTGTATAATATCCACCAGAAGTCCCTGAGGGATTGTTTTCATTTACCGGTTGTTCAATCATCCAATCGTGGGGAAGGGAGACATAATTCCAGTCGGAATCGTCAAGCTTCGGATTGAAAGCACCGCTTGGATCGTTTTGAATGAACCTCCAGTTCAGATCAATGGTATTGTCGACTCGTGGTTGAGTATCCTTGGTCCTGTATATGAACAGGGTGGCAAGGAAAAAGACAATGCTAAGTATGATCCAGTGAACGGCTTTCATTAATAATTGGAGGTCTTTAGAAGGTGTTCGAATCGATTAATAAATTTGTGAATGGTATCAAAATGAGCAGCCTTGAGCCGGCGATTCACAGCAGGCTGGGAGATGCCAAGCATTTGACTGATAGCCATCTGGTTCTTTCCTGTTAGGTTAAGGAACATTGCTTCTGCCTGTTCATCCGACCAATCATGGATCATAATATCCATGAAGCTACAGGTGAGATCAAATTCGGTATTTAAAGAGTTTTCCGGGGCAACAATGGTTAAACGCTGGTTACGTTTCATTTTTCCTATTCCTGTTGAGGCTGTTCTGAATGCGGTTCCATCGGATTCCCTAAGATGGTCCTGGGCAAATTCAACAGGACCGATCCCTTCACATATTTTCAAATCGAGCCTTTCTGAGAGCTCTTTGTATGAAAGGAACCGGAAGGCACTGAACAACATGATCACCGATCGCATGGAGTGAATGGGAGATTCAGAAAGGGCAAGGAATTCATCCATCCTGATGATCTCATATTTGAGTTTGCTTTTCTCCGGGACCAATCTGTTGACAGCCTGAAAGGAAGCACGAATCAGGTCAGGAATCTTACTGAACTGCTCATCCGACACCCTGGCTCCAGGGGCTAGTTCTCCTGCGACAACGGCGTAATGTGCCTTTTTCGTCATTCCAATCTTAATAAAATTATTCCGGGTATTTCGGGTTTTATTAGGAAAAATAGTTAGACGCCAAATTTATAATAATTAAAGCTTATTTTCCAAACTTCTATGAAAAAATAACATAATCAAGAGATATGCACCATTAATATGTATGGGCTAAAAAGATAGTATGTAGTCAATTAAAGGATGAATCATGACATAGATTAGATTGATTCTGAATAACTCATGCTATCTTAATGAAATCATGTAATAATGCTGATTCGTGTTATTTTTACACTTTATAAATGGATGTCTTACTAAAATGAATAGCAATGTTTAAAGTGTTTAGCATTATACTAACTACAATAGTCTCTTTCCATATTCAGGCTCAGGAGCCCACCAGGTGGAGAGGACCGTCCGGAGATGGTATCTACCCCGAAACCGGATTGTTAAAGCAATGGCCAGCAGCGGGTCCGGAAATTCTGTGGTCCTTCGAACAGTTGGGACAGGGACACTCGTCGGCAGTGGTCAGTAATGGTTTTGTATTTACGTCCGGGATGATTGACGGGACTGGATATCTGTTCAAATTTGAATTGGATGGCACGCTTGTCTACAAGAAACCGTACGGACCAGAATATACAAAAAGCTGGTATGGTACCAGGGGTTCACCAGTGATTGTGGGTGAGAAGATCTATCTGGAGAGTGGTCTTGGCAAGCTTGTCTGTTTTAATAATTCAGATGGAAAGATCCTGTGGAGCAAGGAGTTATTTAAGGAATTTGGTGGTGCAAACATTGAGTGGGGTGTGAATGAAACTCCCGTAGTGGATGGAGAACTTATCTATGTCACCCCGGGTGGTAAGAGAAATAATGTGGTTGCTCTGGACAGGCACACCGGGAAATTGATCTGGAACAGCCCGGGAAAGGGAGAATTGTCAGCCTATTGCACTCCTCTTTTATTTGAACACAATGGGAGAAAAATCCTTGCCACACATACTGCTTCTCATGTGATCGGACTGGATGCAGCATCCGGAAAACTCCTCTGGTCACATCACCAGCCAAATAAGTATTCAATTCATCCCAACACACCTCTATACCATAATGGTGAACTATACTATTTCAGTGGTTACGGTCGGGGTGGAGGTAAGTTAAAACTCAGTGCAGATGGGAACTCGGTTTCGCAGGAGTGGAGAAATATGACCATCGACAGCCGCATGGGAGGTGCTGTATTGCTGGAGGGTTACATTTATGCATCAGGTGATATGAATCGGGAGTGGCGGTGCCTGGAGTGGAATACCGGAAAGGAGATGTACGCCTCCACCGCCATCGGGAAAGGGGCAGTGATCTATGCCGAAGGAATGCTGTACTGCTACAGCGAAAGGGGAGAATTGGCACTGGTGAAAGCAGATCCGTCAGGGTTTCAGGTTGTCAGCAAAACCAAAGTTACCCTGGGGTCAGAGCAACACTGGGCGCACCCCATGATCCATGATGGAGTACTTTATGTGAGGCATGGACAGGCGCTTATCGCATACAAGGTAAAGTGAAAAAGAGTAAAAGAGTAAAAGTGAAAAAGAGTAAAAGTGGGAATGAGTATAAAGAGGAAATTGGGAATTTTTGGTAAGCTTGCAGTTTCATTGTTAGCAGGTTGCCTGATGGTCAGTTGCGTGACTGACGAAACTTCATTTATGCCAACCCGCTGGTTTGGACCGTCTGGGAATGGGATTTATCCCGATACTGGATTACTTAAAGAGTGGCCTGTTGAGGGGCCGGAAGTCATATGGACTTATGACAGCCTGGGAATTGGATTCTCCTCAGCAGTGATACAGAACGACTTCCTTTTTACTACCGGGATGACCGATAGTACAGGTTACCTGTCTAAACTCAATTTAGAGGGAGGACTGATCTATAAAGTTCCTTATGGACTTGAATGGACAGGTAGCTATCCAGGGACCAGGGGATCACCAACGGTGGTAGGGGAAAAGATTTACCTGATCAGCGGTAGGGGAAAGGTGATTTGCTTTCATAACAGCGATGGATCCATTGTCTGGAGCAAGGAGATGTTCACAGATTTTGACGGTAAAAATATCATGTGGGGTATCAATGAAACACCTGTAGTGGATGGAGATTTGATCTATGCCACACCTGGAGGTGAGATTCATAATGTGATCGCCCTTGACCGGCATACAGGGGAACTTGTATGGAGTTGCAAGGGTGAGGGTAAAGTTTCGGCATACTGCACTCCACTATTCGTAGATCACAACGGAAAAAAGTTATTGGTTACTTATTCTGCTTCACATCTGCTTGGAATTGATCGAGTTTCGGGTGAACTACTCTGGTCTTTGGATCTGCCCAGTGAGTGGTCGGTGCATGCAAATACACCTTTATATCATAAGGGCGAGATCTTATATCCTAGCGGACTAGATCTGGGTGGCGGAAAACTGAAGCTCAGTGAGGATGGCAATTCAGTATCCATATTATGGGAGAACAAGGCAATTGATTACCGTTCCACCGCCCTTCTTTTGAATGGGTATATCTATGAATCTTTCAGTGATCTGGCAAGATTGACATGGCGATGTGTGGACTGGGAAACCGGCAAGGAAAGTTTTGTTTCAAAGGAACTTGGACATGGAAGGGCTATTTACGCAGACGGGATGCTATATCTTTATACCTCCAGGGGTGAACTGGCGCTGGTAAAACCGGATCCAGAGGAATTCAAGGTAGTTAGTCAGACAAAAATCACCCATGGTTCGGGCCTACACCTGGCACAACACATGATGAATGATGGTGTGCTTTATGTGAGGCATGGAAATGCAATGATTGCGTACGAAGTCAAAAGTTGAAAGTCTGTAAAGTCAAAAGTCGTAAGGACGATAGTTGAAAGTTTGAAATAGATGGATAACAAAACAGGGAAGTGGGAATTGATTTTTCTTGTGATGCTTTTGGCTACTGTGATGGAAGTACATGCACAGGATGCCCAATGGCGTGGTCCGAACAGGGATGGAATATTTACAGATACTGCATTGTTGAAGGAGTGGCCCGAAGAGGGACCAGAAATACTCTTTCTTACTGAAGGGATCGGGAAAGGTTTCTCTTCGACTGTTGCAACAAAGGATATAATCTATGTAACCGGGATCAAGGATACCATAGAGTACCTTACTGCGATGGATCTTAAGGGGAAGGTGATCTGGCAGAAACCATACGGAAGATCATGGAATCATTCTTTCCCGGAATCGAGGTGTACCCCAACGGTAGAAGGGAACAGGATTTATGTGCTGACCGGGCTGGACAACATGGTATGTTTCCATGCGCAAACCGGGGAGGAGATATGGAGTGTGGATATTCATAAGAAGTACAACAGTCAGTGGGACATGTTTGGAGTTTCGGAATCCGTGCTTCTGTTGGATGATGTTGTGATCACTACTCCTGCAGGAGAAACTACCACCGTAATTGCATTGGATAAGATGACTGGAGAGCTGGTTTGGAAATCTGAATCCCTTGGTGCACATCGCTCCAACATGTCACCGATTGTTATTGAACACTGCGGGAAAAAGTACTTCATAACAGCTACCCAAACTCATATGTTGGGTGTGGATCCTGAAAATGGAGAGATATTATGGACCTACCAGTACAACTTCCTTGATAAGAATGGTGACAATTCAACTATCCTGGCCAATACCCCAATGTACATGGACAGCTGTCTCTGGATATCCAATGGTTGGGATGTGGAGTCGGTCATGCTGGAGATAGCACCGGATGGCAAATCTGTTGTTGAGAAATTCAGGGATCGAACCTTCGACAACCAGAACCATGGTGTGGTATTGGTGGATGGTTACCTTTATGGTTCAAATTTTACTGAACGACACAGTGGAAAATGGGTATGTATGAACTGGCACACAGGTGAAATTGTATGGATTGGAGATTTTCACAACAAGGGTCCGGTTCTATACGCCGACGGCATGCTATATTGTTATGAAGAGAAACGTGGGAATATGGCCCTTGTGAAAGCTGATCCCAAAAAATTTGAAGTGATCAGCTCGTTCCGGGTAACAAAGGGGACTGGTCCTCACTGGGCAAGGCCTTCCATTTATAACGGAATGTTGCTGGTACGGCATGGGGATCTACTCATTAGTTATAAAGTCAAAAGTTAAAAGAGAGAAAGAATGAAAGAGAGAAAGTTGATTTTTTGGAAATTGAGATTTGGTTCTATGTTGAAGGGATTTTTAATAATAGTGATGATTGTGACTCATATAGTGGTGGTTGAGGCACAGGATACACAGTGGAGAGGGCTTAGCAGGGACGGAAAGTATCCGGATAGAGGATTGTTAAAAGAGTGGCCAAAGGGAGGGCCTGAGCTGATCCTTCAGAAAGAGGGATTGGGCAACGGTTATTCCACCCCGATCCTTTACGAGGGTATGGTCTATATTAGTGGCAGGAGGGACAGTGTGGATGTGGTGACCAAACTTGATTTGCAGGGCAATATTCAGTGGGAGACCACCTATGGACTTGCATGGGATAAATCATTCCAGGAAACACGGAGTACGCCTACCATCGAAAATGGATATCTTTACATTATGGGAGGCCTGGGAACAGTGGTATGTATGGACACTGAATCGGGTAATATTGTATGGAAGAGAAATACACATGAGGAATTCGAAGGTGAATTCCATCGCTGGGGAATTGCTGAGTCTCTTCTGCTGGTGGGTGATAAGGTCATATCTTCTCCGGTAGGAGAAAAGGCATCCGTGGTGGCACTGGATAAAAAGGATGGATCTCTGTTATGGAAAACCAAATCCCTGGGAGGTCACAGGGCTTATGTTTCGCCCCTTCATATCAATCACAATGGAAGGGAGATGATCCTTTTGGTTTCCATAGAGAATCTTTTCGCAGTTGATCCTGAAAGCGGTGATCTGATCTGGTCTTTTGATATTATGACAGATTTCACAGTTGAGGGACGTCACATTAGCACAAACACACCGCTGTATCAAGAGGGTTCTGTATTTTTAACCAGTGGCTATAATGCCGACGCCCTGATGCTCACCCTCTCTCCTGACGGAAGTGAAATCGAGTTGAAATGGCATGATGCCACCCTTGACACCCATCATGGAGGTGTGGTTCTGGTGGACGGATATTTATACGGCTCCAACTGGCTCAACAATGGCAATGGAAACTGGGTTTGCCAGGAGTGGGAGACTGGCAAGGTCATGTACGAAGAGAAGTGGCACAATAAAGGATCAATTATCTTTGCAGACGGACTCCTCTATGTTTATGAGGAGAAACGGGGGCATGTGGGATTGGTGGAGCCGACCACTGAAGGGTTCCGGGTAATCAGTTCATTCAAGATTGAAGGTGGTGCAGGACCCCATTGGGCTCACATGTCGATCTATGATAAAATGCTGTTTGTCAGGCATGGTAAAGTGCTGTTTATTTACGATATTGAGGGGAGTTAGAGAGAGTGGTGATGCGCTTAAACACTACAAATATTGTTACAGGTTTATTGGTTCTGGCCGGATTGGTTTCCATTGGATGGTGGCTGGCCAATGACCCGGTGAACGACTTTGTGACCACCCAGCCCGGTCTCGATAACCGGGGCGCCAATACGGTGGTTGCAGATATTGATATTGGTGCTTATTTTGAAAGTATGGGTACCATGGAGAGTGATCTTGAGGAGAGCTGGCCCCGATTCAGGGGAGCGCATTTTGATAACATCAGCCGCTCTGGTCTCGCGTTGATTGAAAGCTTCCCGGCTAATGGGCCCATTGTAAAGTGGAAATTGAATCTGGGCGAAGGACATGCCGGGGCTGCCATTTACAAGGGATTGGTTTATGTGATGGATTATGATGAGGAGGAGCGGGCTGACCTGTTGCGCTGTTTCTCATTGGTGGATGGCAGGGAACTCTGGAAACGGGGATACCATATCAACCTGAAAAGAAATCATGGAATGTCACGTACGGTTCCTGCGGTAACGGAAAACCACATATTGACCATTGGTCCGCGCAGTCATGTGATGTGTGTTCGCAGAGAGGATGGTCAATTCTTGTGGGGATTGAATGTTGAGAAGGAGTATCAATCAGAGATCCCTCTGTGGTACACCGGTCAGTGTCCGCTTATCGATGACGAAAAAGCCATCATCGCACTCGGTGGAACTTCCCTGATGGTGGGTCTCGACATTGAGAGTGGTGAGGTGTTATGGGAAACGCCCAATGAAATGGGTTGGCTGATGTCCCACTCATCCATACTACCATGGGAATTTGAAGGGGTAAAAATGTATGTTTACAGCGCTTTTGGAGGGGTATGCGGGGTGGCAGCTGATGGACCCGATGCCGGGGAGATCCTGTGGCAAACCACTGCATGGAATCACCAGGTGGTGGCCCCGTCACCCGTCTGCATGCCCGATGGTAAGATATTTCTGACAGCCGGATATGGTGCAGGGGGCATGGTCCTTCAATTGACAAAATCCGGTGACCGGTTTAATGTTGAGTTGTTAAACGAGTACACACCAAAAGAGGGACTTGCCTGTGAGCAACAAACAGCAGTGGAGTTTGAAGGCCACCTGTTGGGAATCCTGCCCAAGGATGCTGGTCCGCTGAGGAACCAACTGGTATGCGTTCATCCCGACGACTTTACAAAAACAATCTGGACCAGTGGACAGGATAAACGATTTGGGCTGGGACCCTATATGATTGCCGATAATAAACTCTTTATTCTAAGCGACGATGCAACCCTGACCATCGCAAGGCCCAGTACGCGGGAGTATATTGAACTGGATAGCTACCGGATACTTGAAGGTCACGATGCATGGGGTCCGCTAGCCATTGCAGATGGATACCTGGTGATGCGGGATTCAAAGACAATGGTTTGTCTTGACCTGGCGAAAGCCCGGCAATAGATGAGAAAATATAAAATTGAACAGCCATGAAAAAGAGAAGTTTGACAATAGTGGTGTTGGTGATCCTGGTAGTGATCATCGGTGTGATCTTGTTTGATTTTCTTACCAAACGACCTGATAGAAGAGGCAGTAATCCATATGCCCTGGATGTGAATGAATATAAGGTTGTGGATGAGGAGTTGATCTCACATAAAGAGACACGAAATTTTTCCTTGGGATTGTTGACCGCCTCAGGGATATATTATCACAACGATAGTCTTTTCATTGTGGGAGAATCCTCTCTGGTAGTTATTACCAAGGAGGGAACCTCAGCCGGTCTGTTCGAGATATTACCCAATCCCACCAGCATTGTTGTGGAGGATCACTATCTCTATATCGGATACCAGAACTACGTGGCAAAATATGACCATTTAGGTGTTTTAGTGGGACGTTGGACCGACCTGGGTGAGCGGGCTGTGATCACTAACCTGGCCCTTAAAGAGGACCGGGTGTATGTGGCTGATGCTGGCAACAGGAAGGTTGTTATATTCGATAACGAAGGTGGGATTATTGGAGAATTTGAAGGGAAGGCGGAAACAGAAGCCGGCCACGGATTCATCGTACCCAGTGCAAATTTTGACCTTGTGGTAAACAGTTACGGTGAGTTGTGGGTAGTTAATCCTGGCAAACATGCCCTTGAGAATTACAGTGATGACGGCCGGATACGTGGATTCTGGGAGAGCGCATCTTTCGAAATAGAAGGATTCCTGGGATGCTGTAATCCCTCCAGAATTGCAGTTATGGAAGATGGCTCATTTATTACCAGTGAGAAGGGATTGGTAAGGATCAAGATCTATGACCAGTCGGGAAAACTCTTAAGTGTGGTGGCTCCACCCACTCTTTTTAAAGAGGAAGGGAAGGCTCCGGATATTTGCGTGGATGAACAAGGTGTTATCTATGCGCTTGATTTTGATAAAGATATGATAAGGATTTTTGAGCCCAAAGGGAATGGATAGAAGAGATTTCATACATAGAGTAGCACGAGGTAGTCTGTTGGCTGCCCTCGCCATCCTTTCCGGGATTCTTGTTTCCAGAAGACAGGTAACCTTGCGGACCGACTGCTCTGATAATTTTCAATGTAAGACCTGCAACAAATTACGTCGTTGTGAATTGCCGGAAGCCAAAATAACGCGGGACCATGAAGAAAAAGGATAAAGGGTACAACAGGCGTGAGTTTATTAATAATGGGGTACGGCTTACCCTTGGACTAACAGTGGTTGGGACGGGTGCATTGGCCCTGGCACGTTCCTCCACCGGGAAGGAATATGTTTGGCAGATCGATCCTTTTAAATGTACCCAGTGTGGTCGCTGTGCTACGGATTGTGTGAAGGCCGAATCGGCGGTGAAATGCGTCCATGCCTACGATCTGTGCGGGTATTGCGACCTGTGTGGGGGCTACTTTAAACCGGGTGCCAAATTGCAGACGGGGGCAGAGAACCAGCTATGTCCTACAGCTGCCATACAGCGTAAATTTATTGAAGAGCCCTATTTTGAGTATATCATTGATGAAGAGCTGTGCATAGGCTGTGCAAAGTGTGTGAAGGGATGTTCCGCATTCGGGAACGGATCACTTATCCTGCAGATAAGGCACGACATCTGTTTGAATTGCAACCAGTGTTCCATTGCCAGTGTCTGTCCTTCTGATGCCATCAGCAGGGTTCCGGCCGATGAGCCCTATATCATTAAAGGTGAGTTCATCAAAAAGAAGGAAGGATGATATGTTGAAAAAGTTCCCCAACATTACAATCATTGTTATCCTGCTGTCACTTTTCGCCGGAACTCTCCTCCAGGCGCAGCAACGGTTCCCAAAACCCGAATTTGATTCGGGGTATGTGCAGCCAACTCCTACCACACCCGAACCCAGGGCCATGGCCCTGGAGTATTTTGATGTTTTTATATTGCTTGCAGTCCTGTCGCTGGCATCGTGGCTGGCTATTCGTAAAAGGTCACGCAGGGGATTGCTCTGGTTATCCATATTTTCATTGATCTATTTTGGATTTTACCGGGATGGGTGTATTTGCTCCATAGGAGCCATCCAGAATGTGGCCCTCTCCATTTTCGATCCCACCTATGCCATTTCATTGACCGCCCTTCTCTTTTTCATATTACCTCTGCTTTTTGCCCTGTTTTTCGGAAGGACCTTCTGTGCAGCTGCCTGTCCACTGGGTGCCATTCAGGACCTGTTGGTGATCAATCCCATCTCCATTCCAAGCTGGATCAGGAAGACCCTGGGATTTATCCCGGTGATTTACCTGGGATTGTCAGTACTTTTCGCAGCCACGGGAAGTGACTTTGTCATTTGCCGTTACGATCCATTTATTGGGATATTCCGCATGGATGGCCCATTTCTGATGATCTTTTTAGGGATCACTTTTCTCCTGCTTGGTATGTTTTACGCCAGGCCTTACTGTCGTGTCTTCTGTCCATATGGTGTGTTGCTGAGCTGGTTGTCCAGGTTCTCAAAATGGCACCTATCCATTACACCCTCAGAGTGTATAAAGTGTAAGCTGTGTAAGGATTCCTGTCCTTTTGATGCCATTGAAGTACCTGTGGAACAGGATTACAGAGCACCCGACGTCTCAAGAAAGAATTTAAAAAAGTTCATCCTTTATATTGGACTGATCCCGGTGCTAACCCTGCTGGGTGGATGGATCGGTTCAAAATCACACATCTTCCTGAGCCGTGTGCATCCCGATGTCTACCTGGCCGAATTGATGATCAGTAATCCGGAACTGAGACAGGACCAGGAGAATCTGGATATTCAGGCATTCCTTGAGTCCGGAGATACCTTCGAACAGTTGGTTGAAGAGGCATCCATCATTCGGAATAAATATAGAAAGGGAGGTTGGGCATTGGGAGGTTTTATCGGACTGGCATTGGGAATCACACTGATGAACCAGGTGGTCTTCCGAAGGAGGGAAGATTATGAGCCACACAAGGGGGATTGTTATAGCTGTGGCAGATGTATGGACTATTGTCCGGTAGAGAAGCCCCTTC
>JBDLIX010000062.1:0-29528 GCA_039714655.1 Bacteroidota bacterium | reverse complement strand
TGCTCGGGTAAAGCAACCAGCTCAACATCTCTGAGGATCCCCCCAATCTGATGCTTTGCATAACCGCTGCCAAACGAAATATCATCAATCCTGTCAATAATTTCTACTGTTAACTGAGCTTTCTCCCCGGCTTGCACATAATCTGTTATATCGCACTCCCATTTTGTAAAACCACCATCATGATCTCGTACAAATTGTCCGTTCAGCCATACCCTTGCAGAACTGTATACACCATAAAAATTGAGAAAAATCTGATTGCCTCTGAAATCCTCCGGGATTACAAAATCGTGTTTGTAAGCATAGGGTTGATCGTGTTTGATGGCAAATCCCTGCATGGCACATTCACCGGGTACCTCTATATCAGCCCAATCTGCAGTGCTTATTCCGGCTTCCCAAAACCGATCGGGAGGATCCATGTTGAATTTCCAAGTTCCGTTTAAACTGATCTCAGCGTTTTCTACTCCGGAAACTGCAGTTTTATCAATGATTGATTTTTTGCCACATGAAGAGAGAACAATAGCAATCATTAAAACTGTGAGCGTTGGTTTGGGTTTCATTTCTTTAGCATTTATCGTTAGTTACCAAAAGATGATATATATGGCTGTAAAAATCAGGACAATTATAATCGACAACAGATTAAAAGTTTTATCAGTCCTGAAAATCTCCCTTGATAGTTTTAATCCCTTGTTATCAATATTCTTACGGTCAATTAAGGAGACAACAATGATAAAAAGTGAGATAAGCAGAAATGAAATAAGCATTTGATCAAGAAAGGGAATTTCAGGAAAGAGGAATTTTAATGCTGCCGAAACAGGGATGGAGATAATTGTCCCCCACAGTGCTGCCCCTGAAGTTGTTTTTTTCCAGAACATCCCCAATACAAAAATAGCGGTAACTCCCGGACTAATCATTCCGGTGTATTCCTGAATAAACTGAAAGGCCTGATCGATGCTGCCAAGCAGTGGGGCTACAATTACTGCAATTGCCATGGCTACAACTCCGGATATCCTCCCAACAGCCACCAACCGTTTTTCGGAAGCATTTTTATGGAAATACGGTTTATACAAATCCATTGTGAAAATGGTGGAAGTACTATTAATAATAGCGCTAAATGAGGAAACTATGGCAGCAATCAATGCTGCAAAAATAAGACCTTTGATCCCGGCCGGGACAATGTTTTGAAGCAACCAGGGATATGCCTCATCCGCTTTACCAATATCAGCGGACAGAGCAAACGCAGCAATTCCGGGAATTACAACAACAAAAGGCAATATGAATTTCAAATAACTGGCAAATATCATCCCCCGTTGAGCCTCTTTTAAACTCTTTGCTCCAAAAGCCTTTTGAATGATGTATTGATTGGCTCCGAAATAGTAGATACCGGCAATCCATATTCCACCAAAAATTGCCCTGATACCAGGCAGGTATGTAAAATTGGGATCAGATCTTTTAATGACCATATGAAATTTATCCGGTACCATTTCAAGCATTGCTCTGAAGCCTTCAATGATACCCGTATCGCCGCCTACCTGGTTCACTGCAAAGTAAGTAGTAATCAGTCCGCCTCCCAACAGAAAAAATACCTGAATGATATCGGTACTCGCAATAGCTTTCAAACCATTAACAATTGTATACAAAAGCGAGAACAGGGCTAATCCAATAATGCCATGCACCAGTTTAATTCCAAATACAGCTTTTAATGTAAGGGCTCCGAGATAGAGAATAGAAGTCAGATTTACAAAAACAAACAAACTAATCCAGAAAATGGCAAGAATGGTCTTTATACGATTATCATACCGCAGGGCTAAAAACTGGGGCATGGTAAAAATCTGTTTATGAACAAAAACAGGGAGGAAATATTTTGCTACAACTATTAAAATGATGGCTGCAATCCATTCGTAGGTAGCAATCCCCAATCCAATGGCAAAACCTGAACCCGACATTCCGATAAATTGTTCAGCAGATATATTCGCCGCAATAATTGAACTCCCAACCAAAAACCAGGGAAGCGATTTACTGGCGAAAAAATAATCAGAGCTGCTTCGCTCTTTACTTTTTGAGCGTACCAGCCAGTTGCCTACACCAATGATTATTAATCCGTAAACAATGAAAATGATTAAATCTAAATTGTCCATAGTTTAATATATCACCTTTGTATTACCACCTCTTTCCAGATTTATATCCATGTTGGGTTTATTTGTCTTCCATGCTCCTGCTGTAAAATCAGGCACCCTGATCGAGTTCGAATTGTTCCTCACTGACCAGTCGGTCAATGGTACAACTGAGCTCCATGCTGCCGCATCATATACATCCTGATCGAGTGGAAGACCATTGTGCAAACAATCAATCAAATGCCAGTCAATCAGCAGGTCCGATCCTCCATGTCCGCTACTCTTTGCCAATTCACTCATTTTATGAAATATTTCAGGGGTATATTGTTTTTCAATCTTCTCAAACTCCTCCGTTGAGGCCCATTGATGGTTCCCAGTTGAGATTCTTGGAGGTTGTGGGTCATACAGGGCTGAACCTTTTGTACCATATATACCATGAATCATATTGTGGGGTGAAGGAGATGTGGCATCGTGCTGCAGCATAATGGTACGTCCCTGTGTTGTTTTGATAATTGTTGTACTCATATTTCCACGATAATCTTTTCCCACAAATTCTTCAAAGAAATCATCGGTTTCAGCCAGTTCTTTTGCCCTGGCTGCCATCATAAAATCCCTGCTTTCCACCGATACAAGGAACTCAAATTTATCTCCCCTGTTGATATCCATCATTTGAGCAACCGGTCCCAGTCCATGTGTGGGGTAGATATTCCCTTTTCTGGAGCCGTACAGCCGCAACCACCACATATTCCAATACAAGTTTTTATTGAAATTATTTCTCATTTTACTTGTATTATAGGCACAATCTCCATGAACAATATCTCCAAAAAACCCTTGCTTAGCCATATTCAGCATCAACAAATGAAATGGGAAATAAGAATAATTTTCCAGCATCATACAATGTTTGCGGGTTCGCTCCGCGGTCTCCACAAGACTCCAGCACTCCTCAATGGTACCGGCAGCAGGAACCTCCGATGCCACGTGTTTTCCCTGTTCCATGGCATATACAGCCATTTCGGCATGCATATACCATGGAGTTGTAACAATGACCAGATCAATATCTTTGCGTTCACAAAGCTTTTTCCAATCATCTTCCGAACCGGAATACAGGTCAGGATTATGCCCTCGGTCTTCTACCAGTTTTTTCGCAGCTTCTGCTTTTTCCGGTCGAAGGTCACATAAGGCCTTTATTTCAACACCATCTATGCGACTCATGGTCTTCACATGTGCGGGGCCACGCTGTCCCAGACCTATAACCCCAATTCGAACTGTATCAATTTTTGGAGCTGCATATCCCGACATATTGAAGTGTTGTACCCGCCTCTTCTCATAATCATGAATGGCCTGTGCCAAATTTGGTTCACCATGATTCACGGATTCTGAGGCATAACTTTTCATGATACTGCCTCCTGCCAAACTTAGCCCGGCAATACCGGTTTTTTTGAGAAAATCTCTGCGCCTGTTTTTCATATTTATCAATATTTCTTCAATCCATTATTTTAACGTTGTGGGTACATTACTTTCTTTAAAAATAGATTATTTTTTCCGGAGTTCTAATTTTCTTTTTGACTCATCGAACAAATTCAGGAAGCCATCATTTAATCTGTTTTTACTATCTTGATCAGGTGCAATCCCAGCCTTCCATCAAAATCCCGCTCACCGGGCTTGCTGTTCTGACAGTCCTGGGTCCCTCTATCGTATGGGCTTCTGAATACATCGGATCCGGAGAGGTTATCCTCGCCACCAGGAGTGGGGCAATTTTCGGGACCGGTATTACCTGGGTGGTGATCAGCGGGATCTTTTTAAAATTCTGGATTGGTATGAGTGGTGCACGCTATACCGTCTGTACCGGGGAAGGGATGATCGACATGTTTGCCAGGATGCCTGGTCCAAAGAACTGGGCTGTCTGGATCGTACTTGTGGCTCAGTTCATTTCGGCAACCATATCAATCGGTTCAATCGCTACTGCCGCCGGTGTTTTTCTGAGCAGCATGCTTCCCATCAGCCATTCAATTGGCGGATGGATCGTAACCCTGGTTGCCTTTCTTGTTGCCTGGGTGGGCAGATTCAACTTGATCAAAGTGGTCATGAGTGTCCTGGTATTTGTGATGATCATAGGAGTAATCTGGGTTGCAGCTGTTGCGTTCCCCGGTTGGGATGATTTCTTCAAAGGTCTCATCCCCCGCATTCCCAGGGTGCCGGATTGGGCCATTGACCAGGGTGTGGGAAGCAATCCCTGGAAAGAGATACTTCCCCTGTTGGGTTGGGGTGCCGGTGGATTTGCCAGCCAGGTTTGGTACAGTTACTGGGTCATTGGTGCCGGCTATGGAGCGGCAAAGAAGGATCTGTTCGGCAAACCTGCCGATATGGTAAAACTGAAGGATCTTGGCAGGGAGGATGCAAAACGCCTGTTGGGATGGAGCCGGATCGTCTATTATGATTCTTCACTTGCAGTCGTTCTTGGTATATCCATCACCTTAGGATTCATGATCGCAGGTGCCGGAGTCCTGGGTCCCGCAGAACTCGCTCCAAGCGGTGAGCATGTTGCGCTTCAGCTATCCGGCATCTTCTCATCCAAATGGGGAAACCTGGGTGGTTTCCTGTTCCTTCTCGGTGGCTCTGCAGCACTAATGGCGACACAGGTCGGACAGCTCGCCGGATGGCCGCGTCTGCTGGCTGACACCTTTAGGATCTGCATTCCTGTTTTCGCAAGAAAACTCACCTGGATCAAGCAGTTCAGGTTGTTCCTGGTGTTTTTCTTTCTGTCAAATATGATCATTGTCTACAGCTTCAACCTGCGTCCTGTGGTACTGGTAAAACTTGGTGCCCTGCTGGATGGATTATTGCTGACACCCCTTCAGGCTTTATGGATCGGTATCGGCCTGTACGTAATTCTGCCCCGGCTCTACAAACCGGAGATCGGGAAAATGTTGCGGCCCGGCTGGCTGATCGGGGTGGGCTTGATCATCGCCTTCCTTGTATTCGGATATTTTTGTATTGTCCAGCTACCGAATGTACTCTGAGGATTACTACTATCTATGAAAGCTAAAAGTATGAAATTGAACCATCATCGCCGGGATTTTTTAAAAACTGCATCTCTGGGAACTGCTTTTGCATTAAACCCATTTTATGGTTTCTCCTCCGGCTTCATCCATTCAGATAATAAAATGGACACACGTATTTCGAAAGTTCATCTGCTGTTCAAGACTCATTTGGATATAGGATTTACCGATTACGCCGCAATTGTTCTTGAAAAGTATTTTAATCATTTTTTGCCCTCTGCACTGGAACTTGCAAAGAACTCAAGATTAAAAAATAGTAATAATCGTTTCATCTGGACAACTGGCTCGTGGTTGATATACGAATACCTTGAACAGGCAAACCCTGCCCAGCGAAAAATTATGGAACAAGCCATTGAAGCAGGCGATGTGGTATGGCACGGCTTGCCTTTTACCCTGCATACCGAATTAATGTCGAAGTCAATGTTACATGCCGGGATTCATGTTGCCAAGGTATTGGATAAGCGGTTCGGCAAACAAACCATTGCAGCAAAGATGACTGATGTCCCGGGACATACACGCTCTTTGGTTCCGGTTTTACAGCAAGAAGGTATTGAGATGCTTCATATTGGAGTGAACCCGGCCAGTGCTCTCCCCCTTGTTCCGGCCCTGTTTAACTGGCAAGCGCCCGATGGTTCAGAAACCATGGTGATGTACCAGGGAGATTATGGAGGAGTGATGATTTTGCCTGATGAAAAAACTGCGGTTTCAATTGTATTTACCGGCGATAATCATGGACCTCAGTCGCATAAGGAGATTACCAGGATTTATAGTTCATTGGAAAACCAGTTCCCCAATGCCAGAGTACAGGCTTCCGATTTAAATAAAGTGACAACCGATTTAAAAAACCACAAAAATGATTTACCAACAATAAGCAGTGAAATCGGTGATACATGGATACATGGCACCGGATCCGACCCTGCTAAAATTGCCCAATTCCGGGAAATGACAAGGTATCGGGAGGAATTAATTACTTCAGGTGAACTGAATGAAGGCAGCCAGGAAGATATGGCTTTTTCAATTCCGCTGACCATGGTAGCCGAACACACCTGGGGGATGGATGTAAAGACATTTCTGAAATCGTGGGATGTTTACACACAGGTTAAATTTGAAGAGGCCAAAAACAGAGAGCCTTTTCAACAAATAGAGAAATCGTGGCAGGAGAAGCAGGATTATATCACAAAAGCAGTCGATTCACTTCCTTTAAGTATGACTGAAAAAGCAATTTCAAAGTTGAATAAATTGTCCCCCCAACCCACTGATTTATCAGGCTTAAAAGAATTTAATTTAGAGAACGGGCTTGAAACAGAACACTTCAAAGTACTGTTTGACAGAAATACCAATGCAATTACTTCCCTCATTCAAAAAGAGACGGGCAGAGAATGGGCAGACAACAACAAATCTTTAGGGCTTTTTACCTACCAAACATTTGATGTAAATGATTATGAACGTTTTCATGACCAATACCTGAGGGTACGCCCGCAGTGGGCATTGGCAGATTTTGGCAAACCGGGATTAGAAACCGGAAATCCGGTGAGTAAAATATGGCAGCCATCCGTAAACTCAGCCTATAAAACAGTAGATTCTAAAGGGATTCACATTTTTCTTGATTCATTGGTGATTGATGAGAACATGAAAACTCCGTTGGGTTGCCCTGTAAATATTCTTATTGAAATGGTTTTCCCAAAAGAGAGACCTGAAATTCTTATTCACCTGTCGTGGTTCAATAAAAAAGCTACCCGCCTGCCGGAAGCAATTTGGTTTTCGTTTGTCCCAAAATTAAGTAAAAGTGAAAGGTGGACAATGGATAAATCGGGACAAGATGTTTCTCCCGCAGATGTGGTTAGAAATGGGGCACGAAAGTTACATGCCATTCAAAACGAGGTTTGGGCAGGTGAAGGTGAGCCAACATTAATAATCAAATCTTTGGATGCTCCATTGGTAGCTCCTGGTGAACGTAATCTGCTCAATTTCGACAATGTAATTCCGGCAGCTGATGATGGGATGCATTTTTGTCTTTTCAATAATGTGTGGGGGACTAATTTCACCATGTGGTTTGAAGACGATATGAGATTCAGGTTTAAACTTGTCTTTTAGCATTTAGAATAAAAAACTATGAAAACAATTAAGATCATTCCGGGACTATGTCTATTCATTGCCTTTCTATCAGGCTGCACTGAAAAGAACGGGCAGGAATATGACTTTCCCACACCAACCGGAGCACAGCTTGCCTGGCAGGATTGTGAGGTCGGGGTAATCTTTCACCTGGATATGCCCATGATGGCGGGAGTATTTGCTTCCAATAACACTTCCATGGATACTTTCAACCCAACACTTTACAATCCGGAAGAACTCGATACGGACCAGTGGATAGAGGCTGCCAGGGATGCCGGCGCAAAATATGCAATCGTTACGGCCACCCATTTCAACGGTTTCATGCAATGGCAGAGCGATCTCTATCCCTACGGTCTGAAGCAGGCGGCCTGGCGCGACGGTAAAGGCGATATCGTGAAGGATTTCGTCGAATCCTGCCGCAGGGCCGGTATCAAACCGGGCATCTACTTCAGTACCCATCGCAATATCTACTGGACAGTCTGGGGACATTATGTCGATTGGGGGGAAGGCAAAGGGACCCCCAGGCAGGAAGAATTCAACCGTGTGGCCGAGAAAATGGCCGAAGAACTTTGGTCACGGTACGGTCCCCTGGTCCAGTGCTGGTTCGATGCCGGGACAAAATTGCCCCATGAAGGAGGACCGGATGTAATTCCCCTCTTCGATAAATACCAGCCAGGCTCGGTATTTTACAACAGCTCCCTGAGGTCAGACCACAGGTGGGTAGGCAATGAGGCAGGGTATGCAAATTATCCATGCTGGGCCACAGTGGGGACACAACCCGGACAGGTCAATCTTAAAGGCCAGGAATTATACAAATACCTTGCTACAGGCGACCCGGACGGTCCAGTCTGGTCACCCGCCATGGTGGATATCCCACTGAGGGGAGCCAACGGGATACACAACTGGTTCTGGGCTCCCGGGGAGGATTCGGCCGTCTATTCACCGGAGACACTTGTGGAGATGTACTATAAATCTGTGGGGCGTAATTCCAATTTCATTATTGGAGCCGTGGTCGATACAAACGGTCTGGTCCCGGAAGCAGACTGCAATTCTCTCAGGGCCTTCGGGGATGAGATCAATCGGATCTTTGCCGAACCTATTGCGGAAACCAGTGGCAAGGGGACTGTAATTGTGCTGGAGCTTCCTTCTGTACATCAGATAGACCATATTGTCATTCAGGAGGAGATCCGGAAAGGAGAGCGTGTCCGTGAATATTCTCTGGAAGCTTTTAGGAACGAAGAGTGGCAGGAGGTCGCCCGGGGCACTTGTATCGGACATAAACGCATCCACAAACTAAAGCCATTCGACGCTGAAAAAATCAGGCTGAAAATAAGCAAGGATATTGCAAAGCCTCATATCAAAAAGCTTGCCCTTTATAATTCAGGATCTATTTCAATCCATTGATACTATCACTCACCACGGTGCATGATAAACTCCTAAAGAAGAGAGGGTCAGGCAGGCCGCATCTGTTTCAAAAGTAATACGCAACTTCGAAGAAGTCACATCATCAAACCGAAGAATCCGTTTATAGCCTATGGTGGTTCCACTTATCACCTCTCTGTATTCACCATCCACAACAGCCTCGGCGGTAAATTTGTGAATACGCTGTCCCAGGGTTATATATTCCTGCATCATCAGGCGGTTGAATGTGGTTGCCCTGCGAAAATCAACAATGACACTTGCCTTTTGGATATTATCACTTGTAGCCCAGTATGTTACAGGATCATCATCCTGGATTTTATCCGCTGAAAACCTGGATGCCTTTCCACGGTATTCACTGGAAGTCAGTTTTGCCCGATCAACCAGGTTATCCCTGAATTCAAGATCTACCTGCTGCTTGAATCTCATCAATGCCTGAACATCAATATCACGGATCTCCCCGTTGGGCGCTATAGCCAGTCCCAGATTAAGGGGGGAGCCACGCCCGATCGATGTATAGTACAGCTCCATGAGATTGTCCAGGCTCCGGGGCTGGTGGCCGGTATGATAATACCACGCCTTGGGCCATAACAGGGTTGTATTCACTTCTGCCGGAATCCAGCTTTTTCCATCCCGATCTCCTGTCCCCAGCTTTTTATGGAACTCAGGTCCGGATTCGCCGGGGTATCTTCCTTCCACATTGATCGTATTCCAGTTGGTCTCATTGACAATTCCCGATTCATTTCCTACCCACCGTACCCCCGGACCGATATCGCTAAATATCAAGGCGTTGGGCTGATACTTCTCCACGATAGAATATATCTTTTCGTAGCCATAATATGTTTTCCTGTCGATGGTTCTCTGCTCATCTGCACCTCCGTAATAACCGGTACCTCCATTGGCCCCGTCGATCCAGAATTCGAAAACAGTGCCATATTCCGTCATGATCTCTTCCAGTTGCCTGTAATAATAGTCCACATATTCAGGGCGACCGTAACCGGCATGGTTCCTGTCCCATGGAGAAAGATAGAGCCCCAGCTTCAGGTCATATTTCTTACATGATTTTGACAGATCCCTCAGGATATCACCTGTCCCGTTCTTCCAGGGTGTGGCTTTTATTGAATAATCGGTGAACTTGCTGGGCCACAGACAAAATCCATCGTGGTGCTTGGCAACCAGTATTAAACCCTTCATTCCGGCATCACTGGCTACCCGGGCCCATTGGTCGGTGTCCAGGTTCGATGGATTAAACACTTCCGGGTCCACATCTCCGTAGGCCCACTCTTCCTCCGTATAGGTATTGAGTCCGTAACATACAAGACTGTAATACTCCATCTCATGCCAGGCGAGCTGTTTTTCTGAGGGTAGAGGTCCAAATGGTTCCGGTTGATCCTGCTTGACATCACATGATAAAGCAAATACCATAAGCAGCACTATTGATACATCGTATCGTAGGGATCTCATTTTGCCAATGAAGTTTTCTTTTCTCACAATATTTAAGTTGGGTCATCGAAAAGATAATACGTTTTATAAGATTATCCAATTGTAGCCCTCAATAATAAATATTTTGTTTCATACTACAATTGATTCTTTTTCTGCTTCATAGAGTGTATATTTACTGTAATGTCTCAATGGACAGCAGATAACACATTCACTTATCAGGAGTCACAATGAACCATCGGAAGTTAACCCTGGGCAATTTTTCAAAGACGATTGCTTTACTTGTTATAGTCAATTCATTATCTGGCTGCAAATTGGCAACAGATCCCAAGGTACCTGTCAGTCCCAATATCATCCTGATCATGGCCGATGACCTGGGTTATGAGTGCCTTGGTGCCAACGGTGGAACCTCCTACCATACACCGGAACTTGACAGGCTCGCCAAAACAGGAATAAGATTTGAGCACTGCTATGCACAACCACTCTGCACACCCTCACGCGTAAAACTGATGACAGGCATCAATAATGTGCGGAATTATGTGGCATTCGGAGTCCTGGAGAGGAATCAGACTACATTTGCACACTTACTGAAAAATGCCGGATATGCTACCTGTGTTGCCGGAAAATGGCAGCTGGGTTCTCAACCTGACTCACCCGGTCACTTTGGCTTTGATGAGTCCTGCCTCTGGCAGCACACCCGTGGCCGGTTTGACGAAGAGGAACATGACACCCGTTATCCCAATCCCAGACTGGAAATCAATGGCAAACCAGTGAACTATACCCAGGGGGAGTATGCCCCGGATATTGCAAGTGACTTTATCTGCGATTTCATTGAACGCAACAGGAATAAGCCCTTCCTTGCATATTACCCCATGATCCTCACCCACTGCCCCTTTGTTCCAACACCAGACTCGCCCGATTGGGACTCCTCAGACAAAGGCTCCACATCCTACAAAGGTGATACCACCTATTTTGGCGGGATGGTGTCCCATATGGATAAAATTGTCGGTAAACTCACAGCCAAACTGGATGAACTGGGTCTCAGAGAGAATACAATAATCGTGTTTACCGGTGATAACGGAACCGATAAACCTGTTGTTTCTGTGATGAATGGCCGGAAAGTTGCAGGAGGGAAAGGACTCATGAGCGATGCTGGAACCCGTGTTCCATTGATCGCGAATTGGAAAGGTGTAATCCCGGAAGGAGAGGTCTGCAGCGACCTTGTTGATTTCAGCGATTTTCTTCCTACGCTTTGCGAAGCAGCAGGGTTTCCTGTTCCCGAAGAACTGAACATCGATGGCAGAAGTTTCCTTCCGCAACTCAAAGGCCGGACAGGAAATCCCCGGGAGTGGATCTACTGCTGGTATTCAAGGGCCGGGAAGGATAGCGATGCCAAGGTATTTATCCGAAATCAACGTTATAAGCTCTACCGTAATGGTAATTTCTACGATATTGATAACGATGTATTGGAGAAGGCTCCTTTGCAAGAGGATGACCTTAGTGACGAGACCAGAAGAATAGAGGCAATGCTCCAGAAAGCCCTCCACCAATACAAGGACGCTCGCCCTTCCGGTCTGGATACCATCGGGCAAAAGAATTGAAAATCCATCATGGTAGATATGAAATCTTTTAGACTTTTATTGGGGATATTATTCTTACTGTCATCGGCAGGATGCAACCATACTGAAGAAACTCCTGCATCCTCAGATGATCTCTACGCCCTGTTTAAAAATCCTCCTTCTGAGGCCCGTCCCTTTGTACGGTGGTGGTGGAACGGTAATTGCATTGAAGAAGATGAATTGCAACGGGAGCTGGATGTGATGAAGGCAGCCGGGATCGGCGGTGTGGAGATCAATCCCATCGCCAAACCTGAAGGCGGGGATAATTTTGACTACCGATGTTACGAATGGCTCAGTCCGGAATGGAATGAGCGTGTGAAGGCTGCCATTCATATGGCCCACGAGCGCAATATGATCGTAGATATGATCATGGGTGCAGGATGGCCGTTTGGAGGTGAATTTCTGGAAGAAGAGCAGTTCTTACAGGGGGTCGGGATCAGGAAAATAGAGTTGGAAGGGCCCCGTAAATATGTGTTGAATTTAGAGGAGATATGGCAATTACCGGGTCGTAATTTTGGCCTCTACGAAAACAAAGGAGCCCCGGACCCAAAGTTGTTCTTTTTGCAAATGATCCCACATGGTGCCAGTGGTGAGACCGGACTGGTTGACCTGATGGATGATGTGGATGGAAATGGAAAGATTGAGATAGAGGTGCCGAAAGGCAGGCATGATCTTTATATGGGGACTTTTCAGAAAGCCTATCGTACCGTGATGCTCGGGGCACCAGGATCAAAGGGCCCGGTTGTGAATCATTATAGTGCAAAGGATGTCAGGGCTTATATGAACAGACTGGCAGATGCGCTGGAAGCGGTTCTGGGTGGCAAGCTGGGAGACCATATCCGTGCACTCTTCTGTGATAGCATCGAATTGTCCGGGGCAAACATTACCGATGACTTTTTTGAAGAGTTTTTAAGACGTCGTGGATATGACCTGGGTCCGTTTCTCCCCCTGGTCTACTATCATCCCTACGAAGGATATACCGATACACTCCACTATGAACAGAGCTTTAATGATGATATTCGCAGGATTCGTTATGATTTTAATAAAACGTTGGTGGAACTCTTTCTGGAACGTTTTCCGCGAACCTTCGACCAGTGGGCCAATGAGCATGGCATGCAGAGTCGATACCAGGCCTATGGAATGCCATGGCTGATGGGTATCCTTGACGGGTACAGAGTGGTGGATATCCCCGAAAGCAACAACTGGCTGTTTTCAGATAATGCCAAGGCACATGGGTACTGGATCTGGAATAAGTATGCTTCATCTGCAGCTCACCTGTCGGGAGCAAAAATTGTCAGTAGCGAAGCAATGACAAATACAAGTGGTGTGTTCCGGACAACACTGGAGATGATAAAGAAAAATGACGATTTCAATTTTATATCCGGCATCAATCACTCTGTATTGCATGGTTATAGTTATTCTCCCCCGGAGGCCGGTTTCCCCGGATGGGTACGCTTCGGAGCATATTTTTCAGACCAGAATACATGGTGGCCCTATTTCCATCACTGGGCCAATTACAATAGCCGGTTATCAGCCCTTTTCCAGCATTCAAAACCTGTGGTGGATGTTGCCATACTCACACCTGAGGCAGATATCTGGAAGCAATGGGGACTTTACCGGAATCCCTTTTATATGAATCCCTGGTACAACCACGACCTGTGGGAAGGATTCAGTCGTGTGGGAGTAACAGCCGACTATATCAATGAAGGGGTGATTCAAAGAGCAACTGCTGAGAAGGGTAACATGAAAAGTGAAGAAGCCAGGTATCAGTTGGTCATTGTATCAGGTGCCAAATCCATGGAACCGGAAACGGCAAGGGCAATTAAAGATCTTGCCGAAATGGGAGTTAAATTTCTGTTCATTGACCACCTGCCAACTGAAGCCCCATCCTATTTTGAGAAGGAGAAAAATGACCGGATGGTAAGAGCGTATATGGAAGCATCCGGTGCATTTGAAAATGTCACCCTCATTGATGCTCCGCAAGATGCTGCAACAATCACATCCTGGGCAGATGATGTGGCCAGGGATATGGGCATTGAGAAGGGTGTATCTGTTAGTCCCGTGAATGAAAATCTGTACCTGACAAAGTATGGAAGCGGAGAGTTGGAGATCTATTTCTTTTCCAGTCAGGATGATCAAAACAGTGTGGATTTTACTGTAACATTCAGTGATCAAAAGAAAACTGCATGGTGCTGGGATCCTCATACCGGTGAACGATTCACCTTTCCGGCAGGGAACAGGGGGGAATTGACCATTCGATTGCAGCCGCTTGAATCTCTGTTGATTGTACTTGATGATAATGATCAGGGTGAAGCGCTGGATCTGACATACCCGGATGAGAATAGCTTTATGAGCATTGGTTCAGCGTGGACAATGGGTTTCGTCCCGGTTCAGGGAGAATCCTTTGAAATGAAATCGGAAACACTGTTTGAATTTGGGACCCATGCAGACAAACGTATTTCTACATTTGCGGGACAGGTATCTTATCAAACCAAATTTGATCTGACCGGAACAGACTGGGAATTCCTGGATCTGGGCATTGAAAAACATGTGACAGAAGTAACACTGAACGGATACAAGCTAGGTGTGAAATGGTCGGGCAGGCACATATACCGGATTGATGGAAGTATCCTGAAAGAGGGTGAAAACTCCCTGGAGATCACATATACAACCACCCTTGCCAACTATGCAAACTCTCTATCCAACAATGTTGTTGCCAAACGGTGGATCAACCTGCAGGAGCCTGACCCCATGGGATTAACCTCCGGGGTTGGATTAATGAAATCACATCCCTCTGGCACCATGCAACAATTGTTCAAGGGTGATAGCCAATGAGTTAAAAAAAAATCACTATCTTACTATTTAGTCCGGGGGAGTAATTTCCGTTTGACGTTAAATTGACAAATGAAACAGCTACATGGTTTGTCTGTCTAATACTGTAAAACCAGGTAAAAGAGCAATCTTATCAGCCTTCTTGATATGGGCTCTGTTTGCATTGGGTAATGCTTCTACTATCAATGCGAATTGTAGTTATGACAGGTGGATATATGTAATCACGGCAAGTGCAGGTACAGGGGGGAGCATCTCCCCCTCAGGTAAAGTATATGTATGGCGCAATGCCAGCAGAACCTTTAACATCAGTGCGAATTCAGGATATGAAATATCTGATGTGCTGGTAGATGGGGAAAGTCAGGGAGCGGTATCCAGTTATACATTTTCAAAAGTAAACTCTGACCATACCATTTCTGCAACTTTTTCACCAAAGGAATATACGGTCACAGCAACCGCAGATTACGGGGGGGAAATCTCCCCGTCAGGAGGAGTAACTGTAGCTCATGGAAGCGACCAGACCTTTATCATCACTGCAAACGAAGGCAATGATATATTGGATGTGCTGGTAGATGGGGTAAGTGTTGGTCCGGTATCCAGTTATACATTTGCCGATATTTCATCAGATCATACCATTAGCGTGACATTTGATATTGGGATGGAGGTACTAAATGTGACTATTCCCAATGGTTCAATGAAGATCGGAGATGTGATCACTGCCACCATCACTGTGGATCATGACGATGGAATACCTTATACGTTCATTTCGGGATCGGTGGGAGGATATCCCCTGGAGGGGTTTCAGCGTATATCGGCCACCATCTATCAAGCAAATTTCAGTATCACCCAGGGAGGAAACAGTTATTCTGCCTCACAAGATATACCTGTATCCGACCTTATCATTTCAAAGGGTGCGGATCTGAGTCCACCCTATAATCTCCCCATTGTACAGAACAGCGATCCCATTGATGCTAAACTTCCGGTGATCAATTCCATGCAGGTCGCAGGCGGAAATATGAAGATTGGAGATGTGGTTATTCTGACCATCAATGCGGATGACATAGATTATAGTCCACACCCGCTCACAACCATTAACGGAGTTGCAATAACAGCACCTAATGTTACATTTTCTGAATCAGGGGATGGTAACTATACCCTTAGTTATACCATTCAGGAAGGAGACACAGATGTGGGGCCAGCACTTTCTGAATTGGAGGTCACCGTCATTCTGGTGAAACCTTCGGGCAATACTGGTCTGCCTTACTCAACAGTGACCAATGCATCTCAGCTTACCATTGATGCACATGCTCCTGAGGTTACAGCGATGGAAGTGCCATCCATAGAGGTGGGCGTGGGAGGATCGGTTAAGGTGACGGTTACTGCCGATGGGATGGGTTATACAGCGGGAACAGGAACCATGATTAACGGGGTATCATTGGCTTCATCCCGTGTGACTTTTACTGAGCTTTCGGATGGTATGTATGAGCTATCTTATTTGGTTATCATCGATGATGATGCTGTAGCACCAGGCACGCTACAGGCAAGCATAGTGCTCACAGATCCGGCCGGTAATGTTGGGGAACCCTATTTAACCCTTGAGGAAAACAACCTGGAGATCTATACGGATCTGCCAGAAGCAACACTTGCAGGAACTGCTGAGATTTGTGAAGGGGAAGAGGCGGAGTTAATTGTATTCCTGAGCGGAAGATCTCCATGGAGTTTTGATCTGAATGACGGTACCACCACCACTTCATTCACGAACATTGAATCAGCGGAATATGAAATTATTGTAACCCCGGTTCAGACGACTGCATACGAGATCAGCTCGGTCACTGACGTGAATGGGGTGGAGAACACGAATGCCGGGAATGTCCAGGTTACGGTGAATGAGACGAGCGATGTGGAGATTACCAACCTTGCAGCAGGATACCATGTGGAAGCTGATCCGGTCAAACTCGAAGCAAATGTTCCGGGAGGAACATTCTCGGGTCCGGGTGTGTTCAGTGAAACCGGATATTTTTATCCGGATATTGCAGATACAGTCAATTCACCTCATACTATTTATTACACCTATACGAATGACAACGGTTGTAGCACTATTGCCAGTAAGCTTGTATATGTATTGGGAGCCAAGGGATCAATTTCAATTCCAGGCAACACAATATGTGTAAACGACGACCCCTTTATTGTTGCTGTTTTGAATGTTCCAGTAGAAACCGGGTCTTTCAGGCTGCTGAATTCAGCTTCACAGCCTGTATCGGGTCTTACAGATAACGGGGATAATACGGCAACCATTGATCCTGCTTCGTTGAGTTTAGATAATTATACCATTGAATACCGGTATTTTGACGTGGCAGACATCTATCTGAACAAAACCTTTATAGTTGAACCGGTAGACCAACCCCTGATCCTTAACTTGAATGAAAGTTCATATTGCCAGAGTGCACCCCCATTTGTGCTGCAATCCAATTTAGAGAATGTTCTATTTGAAGGTCCCGGTATTTCAGGGAATGTGAATGATGGCTTTACATTTAATCCGGGTGAAACCGATCCCGGAAATATTTCGATTACCTGTACTTTTATCGCCGACAATGGTTGTACAGCGAGCACCCGGAAGAGTGTACAGATTGTGCATACACCGGAAGTAAAATTCGAAATTAGTTCAGCATGTATTCCTGAAGGAGGGGAAATTGTAACTTTTGATAACCAGACCAATGAAAAGTCATCCGTAGAAATATGGAGTTGGGACTTTGGTGATATCAGTAGTGAGAATAACCAAAGCAACCTGGTTGATCCCACACACTTTTACCAGGAACCGGGTCAAAGAAGCATCAGCCTCACAGCAACCACATTTGACGGTTGTGTTGCCACATTTGTACTGGATGCCACAATTGACAATCAGCCAGTGGCAGACTTCACATGGATTAGTGATTGTGTTACCAATGGGTCCGTTGTGAAATTTGTAAACAGCTCCACTTATGGATCTTCTTCAATTGATACAACCATATGGACTTTTAAAACCAGCGGTGGGGATCTCCTGGATGAGATCGGATCCAATTCACCCGATGATACTATAGCATTCCCGTTTACTACGGTTAACAATTACCTGGTCGATCTCTACACCATAAACAGTGCAGGCTGTTCCAATGAATTAACAAAAGAGATCAGACTGAGGCCAACCATTCAGTTGGGCAGTGAAGGCTATCATGAAAACTTTGATACAACTGAAGGGTTGTGGACCATCCATTCGGAGGACAAGGTGGAAAGCTGGGTCTGGGATGTGCCTGATTTTAATGGATATACCCAGGTACCGGGAGATAAGGCGTGGTTTACGCAGTTGCCGTCCGGAATACCGGACTACAAGGAGAACTCATGGATCCAGAGCCCCTGCTTCGATTTTACGGGCATTGACCGGCCCATGATCCAGATGGATATCATGCGGAGTTTTGTTCCGGAAATGAATGGTGCAGTGCTTCAGTATCAGGATGTGATTGAAGAGGGATGGAAAACTGTAGGTGAACAAACACCGGGAATAGGATGGTATAATGCTCATAATATCCAAAACAAACCAGGTGGAAGCAATATTGGCTGGGGACTGGATCTGTTCAATCCGGACACTGAATGGGTGACAGCGGTTCATGACCTGGACCAGTTGACGGGAAATCAGAATGTGGCGTTTAGGATTGTCATTGCAACCAACGGGGGACAAGAGATGGATAACCAGGGTTTTGCATTTGACAATACGGTTATTGCCGAACGCTCAAAACTTACTGTGCTGGAGCACTTTACCGACTGCTCAGAGGACAGCTCAAGGTTAGCAGATGATATCATTGACGCAATATGGAATATTCATTCAAAGGATGTAATCGACCTGCAGTATCATATGAGTTATCATGGGATAGATCC
Organism: Bacteroidota bacterium; assembly: GCA_039714655.1. GTDB lineage: Bacteria > Bacteroidota > Bacteroidia > Bacteroidales. The sequence goes on along the minus strand of JBDLIX010000062.1, from coordinate 11,033 downwards.
TATGAACAAAAATAACCCTGATCCTGCATCCACAAGGTCGTTCAATTATGGAGTTCCCCAAATACCCTATACAGTACTTGATGGAGGGATAAATTCATCTTACCGGTATGATTTTTCTGACCTGAAGAGAACTCCTGTGGAGAATCATCTGAAGTTGCTGACTCTGGAGACTCCGGCATTTGATATTGACTTATCTGTGGATTGGATGAATTCCGGTCTGGAGGCCAATACCACAGTCACCTGCATGACTGATCGGTTTGACGAGAACATTCAGTTATACCTGGTCGTGTTTGAGACTTCGGTGACCGCCTACACCGGTCGCAATGGAGATACACACTTTAGAAATGTTGTACTTGATATGTTGCCAACACCAGCCGGGAAGTTACTGGGAGATAAGTGGTATGAAGGAAAGAGCGATCTCCGTACCAATTTCTGGACATACAAACCCTATGTGGAAAACATCGGTGACCTGGCTGTTGCAGCTTTCGTTCAGGACCGGAGTAACGGCCAAATCCTTCAGGCTGCAGTGGACCATAAGAAGAAGATAGTAGGTGTACCTGATCCCGTATCTGAAACAGGTAGTCTGAATATCTATCCCAATCCGGTACAAAGCACGCTATATGTGAATCTGGGAGCCAGAAGAGACTATTGCGGAAGGATTGAGCTGGTGGACATAAGCGGAAAGGTGGTGCTGTCGGAGCATCTGCCATCCGGATACCAGATATTTCAGTTGGATATAGCACATCTGAACCGGGGTATCTATATCCTCCGGTGGGTTGAGTCAGGCCAGGTCAGAGGAGTAAGCAAGGTTGTGAAGAGCCGTATGTAGTTTATTTCCCCATTTGAGACAGTTCAACAACCATAAGGAGAGTGCTGGTTTGCTAATCCATACAGAGAGCCGCCGCTCCTAGAATCGCCACATGTTCTGTTTCAGAGAACATCACCCTGAAATTCTTCAGTGTCGACGGAAACAGGGTATCAGAAATCGATTTCCACATGGACGCTTCGTATAGATCTTTTGCTTTGGCCAGTGAACCGCCAATAATGATCTTTCGGGGATCAACAGCCATTTGAATGGTTTTAATACCGTTGCCCAGGTGCATCCCGAATGCATGATAGGCATCAAGGGCCCATTTTTCTCCTTTAGAAGCCTCAATGGCTACCTCTTCCCCATTCTTATCAAACTCCTTTGCAAAGAACATTCCACTGCAATAATTTTCATAAATTCCATCCAGGTAGGGAATATTTCCAAATTCGCCGGAACAGCGATTTGCATCAGGGATGAGGCTTCCATTTTTTATTATCCCGGCACCCATTCCTGTTCCCAGCGTAATTCCGACAAAATCATCTTCGCCGGCATATGCTCCAAAACGATACTCCCCCAATGCAAAACAATTTGAATCATTATCCAGGCAAACAGGCACCTGAAACTCATTTTCGAGTATTTGTCTTAAATGTACCTCTTTCCAGGAGGGAATATTATGCACATCATAGACGATCCCCTGCTCCTTATGGACCAGTCCCGGCACCCCGATGCCTATACCAACAACCTCATTATCTGTTAATTTACTGATAATGCCGGTAATTAAATCAATCGTCTCCTGTGGATCTTCAGATTTCGCCGGGACCTGTTGGTAAGAGAGCTTCTCGATGACTCCTTCTTTGATTTTTCCGGCAGCCACTTTGGTTCCGCCCAGATCAATACCTATGAATGCTTCTCCTTTTGCAGTTTCCATTATTTTTTCAAAATTTCTTTCAATTTCAATGTTCTGTTTGTAATGAGCGGCTTTGCCCAAAATCCAATGCTCAGGATATATCCCATGGGTATAAGTAATATCAACATTCCCACCTTCAGGCTTGAAAGATCGCTGATGAAACCAACCAGTATCTGAACAACGGCTCCACCCATAATACCGGTCATCAGTATTCCGGCAAATGAGCCATGGTGACTTTTAACTGAATTCAGAGCCAGTGAGATGATAATGGGATACATCACCGAAAGGAAAAATCCGGAAATTGGAAATGCGTACAACGATAGTTGGTCAGGGCCAAACAAACCCAACAGGAGGCTGATCACAGCCAGTATGGTAAATCCGCGCAACACCACCTTGCTGTCCAAAATCTTCAACAGAAGCAACCCTAAAATACCCCCGATGGTCATCAATCCCCAAAAATATGCAACGGCACTGGCACCAACTGTTTCGTTATCAAATCCATGGTATGTCAGAAGGTATTTTGACATCCAGTATGAGATACCCTGTTCAGTACCCACGTAAGCAAAAATACCCAGGAAAAAGAGGATCACATATCTGTTTTTAAAAAGCGTGAGATAGCTCTGTCTGGTACCTACTTTCTCATCCTCTTTAAGTTCAACCTTCGGGAACCTGGTAATAAGCATCACTACAATCATCAGCAGGGCTATTACCACAAATACCCAATAGACAGAGACCCAGGACATTGATTGGGGCACCAGCGCTGACACTGTTTCGATAAATGGTTTATGAACAGCACCCTTATCGATATTTACTACAAGGTAAGAGTACATTAAAGGGCTGATAAAAGATGCTGCACCAAAAATCAATTGGGCCATCACAGAAGTAAAAGCGTAGTTTTCCTCACCGCCCGAAACACGCAACAATGGATTGATGATAACCTGCAACATGGCCATTCCTGTACCAATGGTAAACAGTGAAATCATAAACACCGTGAAGGTTGGTGAGCTGGCAAATCCCAAAGCACCAGCCAGGGCAAGCGCAAAAGCCACAACCAACATTCTTTTTTCCCTGTACCTCTCCAAAAGAAATCCCGATGGGATCGACATGACTCCATAAGCAATAAAAAATGAAAAGGGTAAAAACCCCGCCATGGTTTCGGTGAGACCGAAACTATCGGAAACACTCTGGTTCAATGCCCCCAGAATATTTGTAAAAAATGAAATGACAAAAAAAGTTAACAGTATCAGTCCAACGATGTAGTAATTGCGTTTCATCATCCTTAAATTTGAGTTTTGAGCTTATTGACTTTAAAAGCAAATCAACTTCCGGTTCTTGATGTATGCTTGTCCCAGGCTGGTTTCAGGGTCCAAAGCTGTAGTCTGGTCATCTCAACCAGATTGCTCATATCCAATTCTTCCTTATGAACAGGCCATCCTTTACAAGAGGAGACTTCCCTGATAATGTTTTCTTCATTGAAGGAGGGATATGCCTTAAAAGAGATCGTGGAGAGTTGATCGGGCAGGTTTGAGTTCAGGATGTTCATATAGAGTTCGCTGAACAGGGCCAGCAATGATCCTGTGCCAATTAATTTATCTTCAAGAGAGAGGGTCGAGGGTAAATGGTTTGTTTCAATAATATACTCCATGGCCTTGTTCGACAATGCAATGGCCTCCATGGTTGAAACAGTTTCAAATTGGGGATCAATGACCGGCATTTCCATAGGTCCGAAGGTCCGGCGTATCATTAATTCTTCCGGTAGCTGTTTTTCAGCCGTGTAATGATGAAGTGCTTCAGCCAACGCTGAAAAATATTCAGCCGGAGCGTATTGGTCATCCATCACAATCTCCTTTTCTTCCAATATTCTGGTGGCGATCTCCCCCAGCTCATCCCTGGTAATTTTATCCTTCTGAACAGAAAAGCGTTCTATCAATGCCCGATAGGTTGTAAGTTCAATGTCATCACGGCTTTTCAGGTATTGAATTAATCTGCGAAAGTTCTTCTGTGCAACCTGCATAGATTCCAAAGGCCTTAAATCAGGCGTTTCCCATTCATCAGGACCAGGATTGGCTCCCTTGTAATAGTTAAAATCCCAGAATTGTATGCTGCGTACTTTGCTTGGATGATTGGCAAAAAAGGCCACCACATCCATATCTTTAATTGCTTGGGGAACTAACGAATCAAGGGCCTCCAGCTTTGGATCGAACAGGTCGTCCCGGTAATAGGCATTGTCAAAAGATCCAAAGTCACCTTCCCCGTGAAAATTGACTGCATTACAAAACCAGACTGCATTGTGACCGGGTAAACTGACCGGCGAGTATACATAACCTGCCTTCATCTGAGAAAGTGCTCCGGTCAATTGTGGTCCATACGAACCTCCGTGCCTTGCAAGGTTTACAGGTCGTTGCCCAAAAATTTGCTCCAGATCATCAAATCCGGCTGTTTCATTTCTTAGCATCACCTCTTTCCCCTCATTCCAGGTTGCATTTTCAAGGATCTCTGTCACAGTTGGGTGAATTGAACCAAAATTGGTATGACTCCCGATATCATGACGGGCCATGGCTTCAATTGCATCTCTCCTGCCACGTTTTTCCATCATACGGGCCTTTTCTCCAATAACAAAAAAGGTTCCGGTAACACCCTCATCTGTCATTATTTCCGCAAGCCATTTTGGAATATCATCCATCCCAACTGACTCCGGGGAGGTATAATCCTCCACATCAAAGCAAATGACAACAGGTATCTTCTCGCCGGAAGAGACCTTTTCACTTTTTACAGAACAACTTTGTGATAGTACGACAGCTGCCGCTATCATCATCATGTTGAGTTTCATAAGTTTTGAAAGTTTAAATTCATTATACACAATTCATATTTTTTTGATCGATGGGTCGCGAGTGTTTATTCTCATTATCACTTTCCACTTTTGACTTTCCACTTTCCACTTTCCACTTTTGACTTTCCACTTTTGACTTTTGACTTTCCACTTTTGACTTTTGACTCTTTCACTTCCCTGATCTTGGGTGAAAACTGATAATGGCCTCACGCAGGTACTCCCTGTCCAAATGGGTATAGATCTCGGTAGTGATGATCGATTCGTGGCCCAGCATCTCCTGTACAGCCCTCAGGTCTGCCCCACCCTCCACCAGGTGGGTGGCAAAAGAGTGTCTGAAAGTGTGAGGGCTCACCCTCTTTTTTATTCCTGCCTGCTCTGTCAGCTCTTTGATGATGGTAAATATCATCACCCGGGTAAGCTGACGGCCACGCCGGTTCAGAAAGAGAATGTCTTCACTACCCGGCTGGATCACCAGTGAATTCCTGTCCGGCAGGTAAAAATCTATCTCTTTTAGCGCATGGTGACTCACAGGGACCAGACGCTCCTTGTCCCCCTTCCCGATGATCCGCATAAATCCTTCGGCCCTGAAAATATTCGAAATGCGGAGCCCCACCAGCTCACTCACCCGGAGTCCGCAACTATACAATACCTCCAGCATGGCTTTGTTACGCTGGCCTTCCGGTTTGCTCAGATCGACAGCTGACAGGATAAGGTCAATCTCAACTACCGAAAGTACTTCCGGCAGTTTTCTGCCCAGCTTCGGACCTTCCAGCAGCGCTGTAGGATCCTTTTCCACCTCATCCTCCAGTAACAGGTAGCGGTAAAAGGCTTTCAGTCCGGAGAGGATCCGGGCCTGACTCCTGGCCGATAGTCCAAGTTCACCGATCCATACCAGGAAATTGTACAACTGATCGTGATCCAGCTCATCTGGTCCGCCTTCCATCTGCTGCAACTCCATAAACTGCATCAGTTTCTGGATATCAGATATGTAAGCAACAATGGAATTGGGAGACAATCCCTTCTCCAGTTTCAGGAATCCTTCAAAATCTTTCACTGTTTGCCGCCATTCCATCAGAAAGGAAATCGCTCAATCATTAGCACCAGAGAGACCCCCAGTCCGGCACCGGACATCACTACATGCCACTCCCGCCTGGAATAGTGCAATAGATCCACCACCACTTTGGTGAGCAGCATGATCACAGCCACAATCAGGATCTGACCCGCTTCAATCCCAACATTAAAGGAAAACAGGGGAAGTATGAGTCCATTTTCGCTCCCCAGCAGACTTTTCAGGTAATTGGAAAAACCCAGTCCATGGATCAATCCGAAAAAAAGTGCCGCTGAATACTTCAGATAGTGAAGTGTGGAAGTGACATTTTGCCGCCTGCTGAGCAGATTGGCCAGGGCCGTTACAAAAATGGTAAGGGGTATCAGGAATTCGATCAGATCACCATCCACCCGGATCAGATCCAGGGTAGCCAAAGCGAGGGTAAGGGAGTGACCGATGGTAAAAGCAGTGACCAGGATCAATACCCGTTTCCACTCCTTCAGGCTGTATACTGCACAGAGAGTCAGGATAAAAAGAATATGATCGTATCCCTTCAGATCGGCAATATGCTGGAGACCCAGCTTGAAATAGAGTTCAAATAGAGACATCTGGTGCTAATTCATTAGAAGTTTGTGTAATTTTGAAGTCATGAAGCTGGTTAGTATGCTCATAATCCTGGTACTGATGCCGGCATGGTCCCATGCCCATCCGCTCCATCTTTCCATTACGAATATAACATATGAAAATGGAAAGCTAAAGGTAAGCATGAAAACATTCCGGGATGATTGGGAGACTGCCTATTTTCATTACCACGGTAAATTGATTGATTTCTCGAACCCTGAGCAAATGGAAATTCCATGGTTCGAAGAGTACCTGAATCATCGATTCAAAGTTTCTCAGTATGAAGATGATCCCGGACTCTCCCTTGAGATTGACACGGTCATGCTGGACGAAGATACCATGATCATTGAGATGCAGTCAACCATTCCGGAAAAACCAAATTCTTTGTACATTTACAACGCTTTACTCACAGATATTTATCCCGATCAAACAAATCTTGTAATTTTTGGTTTTGAAAAAAAGGAAACTGGTATAAAATTTGATATGAAAAAGCATGATGCTGAAGTGGTGTTGAAATGACCGGATGAAAAGATTGTGGCTTCCCATATTGTTCCTGGTGTACCTGGTTTCACCTCTCTATGCCACCCATAACAGGGCCGGTGAAATTACATTGACACAAATCGATGAGCTCACGTATGAGATTACCATCACCACCTTTACATTTACGCTTAGTCAGGCCGATCGCAGCGAGCTTGAAGTACAATGGGGCGATGACACCTTCTCTTTTGCCCCACGGATCTCCATCACTAAGCTTCCCTACTTCTATCAGAAGAATGTTTACATTACCCAGCATACGTTTCCCGGACCGGGGGTTTATGAGATTGTTGTTCAGGACCCCAACCGAAACGATGGTGTAAAGAACATTCCCAACTCGGTGAATGTAGTCTTCTCCATAAAAACCACCATCCTTATAAATCCTGCTTTGGGAAACAACTCCTCACCCATTTTACTAAACCCACCCATCGACAGGGCAGCATTACACCAGATTTTCATTCACAATCCGGCTGCCTATGATCCAGATGGTGACAGCATCTCCTATAAACTGACAGTCTGTACCGAAGAGGATGGAAGGCCCATCGATGGGTATACCCTGCCACCCGCCAGTGACACAATCTTTGTGAATCCCTATACAGGGGACCTGACCTGGATCACACCTACAGACACCGGGAAATATAACATTGCCATCGATGTGGAAGAGTGGCGCAACGGGGTAAAGATCGGCAACATCGTGCGGGACATGCAAATCAATGTATACAAGACCGACAACCACCCCCCGGTACAGAACGAACCCGGCAACTATTGCATTCAGGCGGGAAGTGTGCTTTCACTGGATATGATTGCCACCGATGAGGACAATGATTCAATCCTGCAATGGGCCACAGGCGGGCCATTTGTAGTGGAACAGAATCCGGCCACCTATGTGGTGGATGAGGCTTCTGCCACCATAGGCTACAGCAAGGCCAGGTTTGAATGGAAGACCGATTGCTCCCATGTGAGGAAACAATACTACACGGTGGTTTTTAAGGCTGAAGACAGCCACCCGAAGACGCCCCTGGTAGATATACGCAATATGAACATCAGGGTCCTGGGACCGGCCCCGGAGATGCCTCTGCTGATTCCCGGAAGCAACTCGGTTACTCTGACCTGGCCGGCCGATACATGTTTGACTGTAACGGATTATAAAGTATACAGGAAAACAGGACCGGCAGGATATGTTCCCGACACCTGTACAGGTGGGGTGCCCAGCGAGACCGGGTATGAATTCATCGGCAGTACCAAAGATCGGTTGGATACCATTTTTGTGGATGATAACGATGGAAGCGGACTTGCACAGGGGAATGAGTATTGCTACATGATCGTTTCGGTATACCCCGATGGTGCTTTAAGCTTTCCATCACCGGAAAATTGCACCCCATTGGTGGAGGGATCACCTTCCCTTTTGGAGGTGAGTGTAGTAGATCATACATCCAGCGGAACCATACGCCTGGCCTGGGCCCGTCCATCAGACCTGGATACAATTCCGGCCACAGGTCCATATGAATACATCATCTACCGCTCCGATGACCTGCTTGGACAGGCCATGGTTCAGGTGGGTTCTTTCAAAACTTCCGACCTGAATGATACTGTTTGGTTGGATGAAAATGTGAATACCGAACTCTTTCCATGGTCCTACAGCGTAGAACTTTATAACGATGCTCCCGGGAACCGGTTTCTCATTGGTATACCCGAGGCTGCCTCTTCACTCTATCCCGACCTGATTGGCGGGGACAACCGAGTTGTGGTCCAGATGAAGAAAAACGTGCCCTGGATCAATTATGACTATACGATTTATCGCTTCAACAAGAGCAGCGGGAATTATGATTCCATTGGATTCACCACCGAAGAAACCTTCATTGATGAAGGGCTTGCCAATGGGATTGAGTACTGTTACAGGGTCACAAGTACCGGTTGGAGACTCCTGGATGGAAAGTTTTATGAAAATGTAAACTTCAGCCACACCAACTGCACCACGCCAGTGGACACCACAGCACCGTGTCCCCCCGAACTGAACGGATTTTCGGTGTGCGACAGTGGATATAACCATATTTCGTGGAGTTATACAGATAACTCCTGTGCGATGGATGTGGTGGGTTACAGGCTCTATTTCAGTCCCACCATTGAGCTTCCCATGGTACCCATCGCAGAGTTCAGCAGCAAAAACGATACGGTGTATGACCATTACCCGGAAAACTCCCTCACCGGTTGTTACTTTGTGACTGCCATCGATTCATTCGAGAATGAATCCGTTCCATCAGTAAGGCTCTGTCTGGACGAGTGTTCCAACTATGTCCTTCCCAATGTATTCTCCCCAAACGGGGATGGGATCAATGATATATACCGGCCACTGCGGACCTCCTATATAGAACGTGTGGATATGAAGATATTCAACCGTTGGGGTTTGCAGGTATTCGAAACGGAAGATCCGGATATCAACTGGGACGGAAAGATCACAGGTACGGATAAATTGGTAGCGCCCGGTGTTTACTATTACATATGTGATATCTATGAATACAGGTTGACGGGACTGGAGGCCTATGCCCTCACAGGTTTTATTTATGTCTATTCGGGTGACGATAATGAAGTATTTATTGAAACCAAATAATTGTACTATGCAAAAACGGGGAGTTCTGGTAATTTTTCTGTTTGTTTCTGTGATGGGTTTCGGTCAGGTCGACCCCTACCTGGCAGGTAGGGCCTGCATGAAGCAGGAGTTGTACGATTCGGCGGTTTATAACCTGGAAAAAGCACTGGACCAGAATCCGGGTGAAACGGAGATACTCTTTCAATTGGGCCTTTCATATTTTGAATTACAGAATTATCCTGCTGCCAGGGATGCTTTTTATGAAACTGAAAAACGCCGCAATGGAATGGGCAGCTTCTATCTTGCAAAAACAGAGGTGAAACTGAATCATCCTGAGTTGGCTCTGAAATATTTAAGGGTACATCTTTCGTCGCGTTACAAACAACCCGAACATATCATTCTGCTGGATGAAGAACTATCCACACTTGAGGGATTGCCCGGCTGGCAACAGCTCTGGAATGAAAAAAAGTGGTATGGCGGCAGGGACAAAGAGTTTCAGGAGGCCATATTCCTAAAGAATAACGGTGATTATCTGGGGGCCATCAACCTTCTGAATAAATTGGAAAAGCAAGGGTATAAACGGAGCATTGTTCAAGCTGAAAAGGCTGTTATCTACACAGAACTGGGGAATGCCAAAGCGGCCCGATCTGAGCTCAGATCGGCCGTAAAAAGTGATGTAAGAAACCTGGATGCTGTCCAGCAATTGGCCCGCTACCAGTTGGAAGATGGTGCTTCTGAAGAAGCTGAAGTTGCATTGAGCAGGGTTATAAGGCAGGATCCGGCCAGGTTTGACGCCTATATTCAACGTGCAGAGGTTCGAAGTCGCGAGGAAGAGGTAACGGGAGCCATAGAAGATATGGAGCTATACCTTACCTATTTTCCAGCAGATGATGAGGCCATCTATAGAAAAGGGTTGATCCTGTTTGAAAATGGAAAATATCTGGATGCTATTCAATCTTTTAATCGTGCGCTGGAACTTGACTCGGGAAAATCGGAGTACTATTTCGCCAGGGGAATGACCTATGCTTCAACCGGTACCAACAGGTATGCTGACAAAGATATGTCAATGGCTCTGGATCTTGATCCCTTAAACGGTGAGATCTGGTTCGAAAAAGGCAAGCTTTCAGAAAAGCTGGGGAACAGACGGGGGGCCTGTCATTGCTATCAGAAGGCATTTCAGTATGGTGTATTTGAGGCAGGGGAATTCCTTGACAGCAATTGTAACTAAAAAAATGAAGTGGCTGAAAAGAGACTAACGAGATGGAACCGGAAAACAATAATAAGAACAGACTCAAAAACCAGATCCAGGCGCTCCGGTCAGGAAACCGGTCAGCCATTTTAACCACCCTGAAGGAGTTGAGGAGAGACGGCAACGTCTCCGTCCTTCCTGATCTGTTCGACCTGTTGCTGGACCAGGAGGATGAGCAGATCATCAATGAAATCAGCTCTTTGCTGAGCGATTTGAAGGAAAAGGATGCTGCAGCTGCTCTGGTAGAGGCCATTGGCAATCCGGATAATGCAAAGATCCTAACGATCCTGGTGTCGGCCTGCTGGCAAAACGGACTCTCCTACGGAAAGTACATCCATACCTTTGTAGAGGTGCTCATCAGGGGCGAATATGAAACGGCCATTGAAGCGTTTACAGTGATTGAGGAGGCGGTGGGCGATCTTGAACAGGATGAGAGAGATCAGCTTATT
>JBDLIX010000061.1:0-29913 GCA_039714655.1 Bacteroidota bacterium | reverse complement strand
CTAATACGCTCACCGTATATTGGACCGTTTTACCCCCAACTTCCAGGGTATAGACTACAGGATTTGAGAAGTCATTCAGGGTGATCCCGCTCTCCTGCACCAGATCCCCGATCTTCACCACGGGATGATGGCTGGTGGTTGAAAAACTTGCATAGAGCGAATCCACCGGGGTTCCCTGCAGTACATGGACAGTTAGATCATTTCCCAGGATGGTTGCGTATACAGGCGGGATCAGCTGCTCAAATCCATAGGTGAGAAAACCGATCTCTTCCTCCAAAGTAAATGGCATGGATAAACAGTGGTTTGGCAGCCGATACTGTTTATGCCATAGCGGAAGATCCAGACGGATCTGTTTGGCTTGGAACTCACCGGGGTTTATCCCACCTGGTTGGTACAGGCTTTGATAACATCCTGACCAATATCCTGGTGCCAGAAGTGGAAGAATCAAATATGACTGCCTGGTACAATCCCAGCACCATTGAGATCATGGTCCGTTTCCGGGTGAGAGATCCTGGCCCTGTGGTAACAGAGCTCTGGACCGTGGATGGAAAATTGGTGATAAAGACCAGCCATTTCTACCCGCAGGAGGGAATAACAGTTCTCCCCATTTCAGCCGGACAGGCTGGCAGTTTTCTTTCAGAAGGAATCTATATTGTCAGACTGAATATCCGCGGAAACAGTGAATCAGCTAAAATCCTGGTCAGACCAAAATATCGGTTGTGAGATTATGAATGCTGGATTCCAGGGCTTCAAATGGTTTCCCGTTGCCCTGGTTGTCATCTTCAACAAACATATGTTTCATTCCTGCAACCTTTTTGGCTGCCAGGATTCGCTTAAAATCGATGACACCTTCACCCACCGGTGCAATGTCATCCTTTAAAACGTCGAAGTAGGGAGCTTGCTCGTTAAACATATCTTTCATGTGAAAAAGCTGGAATCTTCCCGGATATTTGTTAAACATCTCTACCGGATCCTGACCTGCTTTACTTACCCAGTACAGGTCAATCTCCATGGTAATGAGATCTGCATCCATTTCCGGCATAAAGAGATCGTAGTAAGGAGTGACTCCGTCAATGGTGTCGAATTCGAAATTGTGGTTGTGGTAGCCAAATTGAATTCCCACATTTTTCATGATTTCACCCACCTGGTTCAAATCCCCAATCATTTTTTTGTATGATTCGATGTTCCGGTCAGCCTCTTCAACCCAGGGTTGTATACAATATTGAACGCCAAGCTCGGCATGTGCATCAGCCATTATTTTTGCATTATCCAGGGTAATACCGGCTGATTCAACCTGGGTATGACTGCTGAGTACCTCCATTTCCAGATCGTTTACCATTTTTCTAAATTCGGCAGGAGCATGGCCATAAAACTTACCCTCTGAATAACTGGCTAGTTCCACATATTTATAACCAAGATCTGATACCTTTTTTAATGAACCCGGCACATCAGCTTCCATGGCATCCCGTATGGAATAAAGTTGCAGTCCAACACCAAAACTTTTTCTGTCAGCTGTTGCACATGACGAAAGCCCCAGAGGACTTAAAGCCATCATTCCCAGCGCACTTGCTGCTGTAGTTCTTATAAATCCTCTTCTGTTCTGCGAAGCTTTCATAATCGTTGTTTTTATAATCCGGGCAATATAGTAAAATTTGTTCTTATGGATTAATCTCAAAAAACTGATTTCCTTTTTTCCCCACATTGATGAATCTGCGGCTGATCTGCTTTTCAACCGGATTCAGCTTTCCTTTGAATTCGGTGACCAGTGTATAGCCTCCAGGAATATCCGGGAGGTCAAGTACAACAGGATAACTCTTTTCTCCGAATGGTGCAATGGCTATCTCTTGAATTTGAGACCATACGGACCTTCCCTTGTTATCGATGAGTTGAATCTTAACTTTACCGTTCTCCATTTCATTGAAATCATTGATTGCTTTGAGGGTAAGAAGCATTCTGGAACCAGGCTGATGAGGTTTGAATTGTTTCATATATCTTTCGTCAGGATGGTTGATGAATACGGCAGAAGGTGCAAAAGCATGCCGAAACCATGATAGGGTAGGGCCTGGCTCAAGCTCTTTGATATCATTAATATACCAATCCCCGGTATACCCATAATTGTTTGTAAGGTGTGTAAATGCCAGCACACCGGCATGCTCTCGTATGCTCCTCAACCATTCTGTTTCGCATTGCAACCAGTAGGCCTGGAACTCCCTGTTTAGTTCTGGATTAGTGGCATCTCCAAGATAATAGTCGTAAATGCGCGTTGTCAGCTTTGCCGGTCTTCCATCCCTCCATAACCAGATCCATCCATATTCATTCACCAACTGGGCGGCACCTGATTCAATACTTGCAATATTTGCCTGATTTCTGTAATCGAGATCCCCTAACGGGTAGGGATCTTTTTCGAAATCTTCCACGTTGTTCCAGGGTCTCAGCCCCTCATAGGGATGCGGCTCATCCATTTCATCGATGCCCATATGTGTGGAAGTCATATAACCGGCATCCCAGGTACGGGTAGGATCGAGTTGTTGTAATTCAGGGATCAGCGTGTTGCCAATGTAGTCATCCCAGTTTTCATTTATGGCATCCCATATTACAATGCTTGGATGGTTCCCGTCGCTCCATACCCAGTTAGTGTACTCTTTTTTCACCTGTTCATCCCAGCCATGGGTCTGCCAGTAATTCCATTCATTCTGAAACATCATACCATGCTTGTCAGCCAGTTCATACCAGAAATCCGGTACAATCCCCACGCAGATCCTCATGGCATTCCAGTTGATTTGTTGCGGATCGTCGATAATAAGCTTTTTGACCCAATCCCTGTTCCAGGCAAGGCTGCCACAATCAGGATCCTCAAAGAACCGTTGCAGTGTGATATTGGTACCCCGAAGCAGGATCTTCTCACCATTCAGGTAGAAATACCTCCCCTTTCTTTCAAAGTCTCTCAGACCGAAATGATCTTCCTGCAGATCGACTGGTTGATCATTCAGAAGAACTGTTGTTCTGGTTTTGTACAGGAAAGGATCGTCGGGGCTCCATGAATGAGGCTCTTCAATCTCAATCTCAATTTCCGCTTCCGTAAAGTTTTCTCTTTTGGCTTCAATCACACACTGGCCGGACCCTACTTTTTTCTCAGTTTGTTCTTCGAATAGTTCAATTTTTAGGGTAACGGTATCAAATTTCGGATCTCCATACATGATCTGCTGGGGATGAAAACTCCTCACTCTAATTTTGGCATTTACCCTGCCTCCCTTTGCATCAGGTAGAAACAGGGCATTGTTCACCTGTATCTTCCCACTGGCAATCAATTCAACATCATCCCAAATCCCGGGCAGGTAATGCTCCTTCTCTTTATCTGTGGAACCGGCTGCCTGTGGAGGCAGCCAATAGCGGTCACCCACCTTAATCAGGATCTCATTTTCCTCCCCGAATCGAATGGCCCGTGTAACAGGAATTTCAATGGGAGTATAACACTCCATAGAGCTCCCCATATCAATACCGTTCACATACACCTGGGTCACATACTGGCTCTTTTTTATTCTAAGTAATAACTCTTTCCCCTCAAGGCTTTGATCTATCCTGATACTCTTTCTGTACCAGTTGTATTTCGGTACATAATCGATCTCGTAAACTCCATGTGCCTGTTTGGTCTCAGTAGATAAAGGTTTTTTAAACCAGATATCATAATCATCAATCTTCGGTTCTGCCAGATGGATCAGTCCTGGAACCGGGATCGTCCGTTTAAACTTTGCCGGAGGGAATGCTTTTTCGGTGCGATCAAACTCCCAGGTTCCGTTCAGATCAATCACTGATCTTTGGGCACAGACATTCATTGCAACAAGTGCCAGTATGATAATGTAGTATTTTCTCATGTCAATTGAAAATATAACTGTTCAAATAGATGCCGGACAATTGGTATTATAAAGGTAAAATTTTTGGATTGACCGGGATAGCAATCCCTCAGCAATCAAAAACGGATAGTTTATACACCATACTGAATACGGAAAATGAAAATGAAAATGAAAAGGAGAAGGTAAACAGACTGAATCAACTTTCATACCTGTACCAGTTTGATGGCAGCCAGGCACCGGCGGGAGTATATTTTATTCGACTGGAGCTGGAATCAGAGTTGCTCATTGGTAAAATGATCATTGAGAAGTAGAGCCTCTCATAAATGCAGGACCATTCCGCTTTTTAGTTGCCTGATCCCGAAGTTTTCAAAAAAGGCAGAGAGGGCCGGTAGTTCGGTGCAGTGGGAGGGATAAATATGAGAGACCTTTTTCTCTTTGAAGAATTGAATGGTTTTTTTCAATTGAAGAGATTGGTGTTTCAGGTGAAATCCTCCCACTACCGCTTTGATCTTTCTGATCCCGGTTATTTCACTGGCATGGGAGATCATGTTGCATATGCCGGAGTGTGCACATCCCGATACAATGATAAGTTGGTTATCCCGGATCACTGCCAGACCGGAGTCATCGGGAATAACATCAACCTTACCTTTTTGGTCCACAAAAGTGGAGAGATTCGACTCAAAGTCATTCTTCCGGGGTATCTCTCCCAGAAAGAGCATTGAGGATGTGATGTAGTAAGGTTCTTTTGTGGTTACCAGTCTGAACTTTGATGCGGCCTGATCCTGTGATAGCTTCAGGCCCACATTGGAGTGGTCATTTTTCCTGTACCGCTTTATGAAAGAGTCCGGATGGGTGATTAATGTTTTGCCCTCAAGGTGTTGCAGTCCATCTCCATGGTCCCAGTGACCATGGCTTAATACAATGGTATCCACCTCTGTTTCCAGATTGATATTGAGTAGTTCAGCGTTTCTCAGGAACAGGTTACTGTACCCGGTATCAAACAAAAGTTTTGTTCCTGCGGCCTCAATCAAATAGGAGAGCCCATGTTCCGCACCAAATTTTCCACCTGCGCTGTTTTCAGTGAGTACGGTAAGCTGCATGGGATTGAATTTCACACTATTTATAAAAGGATGAATCTTTTATGAAGATCTCATCATGATGCCCCAGCCTGTGTTCCATGGTATCATTTTGTTCACTCTTCACACAGTCAATGGAGGGCAGGAAGGGTTTGATATCCAGCACTGGTGTCCCGTCGAATGCATCGATTCCACTAACATGCATTATGCCTGACTCGATCTTATGGAGCTTGATCACAGCAAATCCTATTGGATTGGGACGCTTTGGACTCCTGGTAGCAAACAAGCCAAACTCATAATCATGGTCAGATGCCGGTGGTTCGACCAGTGGATCCCATGATTCGACCCTGTTGAAATGGTAGATTAAAATAATATACTCAAAACTGTCCAGGGTAGTGAGGGCCTTCTGGTATTCGGGAAAGATTTCAATGGTTCCTGAATTGTCAGGTAACAGGATACCCTGCCGGGGAGCACCCGATTCCGGGGAATAATCTGTATGAATTATTCCAATGGGTTCATAGTTCATACTTTTCATCCTATGTTGACTTTGTAAATTTAGTTGCACACAAGCAATCATTAAAATACCGAGAAAAATATGTTTTTCCATGAGATTCTATTTTACAGCCTTCAGCAATCTCATGTATTTTTTCAGGTAGAAGTGTTCGGTGAATTCACTGAATCCTTTTTCCTTTAAGATGGATTTCCAGTCACGTTTGATATAATCGAAAGCATATTTGCATTCCACAGCTTTGAAGATCGCACGATGGTGAGAGGGCATTGCATTCATATCAAATTCGGCGAAATCCAGGATATAGAATGCCCCGCCTGCTTCAAGATGATAATATGCATTCTCGATCACAGCCTGACGAACATGGTGAGGGAATCCATGGATCACAAATCCAATAAAAACTTTGTTAAACTTTCTATCCAGTATAAAAGGAATATCAATGCGTTGATTTTCAAAGGTGATACGTTCATCTTCAGAAAAGCGTGTTTGGAACTGAAGGGCCATCTCTTCGGAGATATCCAGACCAAGAATACTCCCCGATTTGTTGATATGGGAAGCCATTAAACTGCTGTTATAACCTGTACCACATCCCAGATCGAGAATATGGTCATCCGGTTGGATGTGCATGTCACTAACAGCCTTGATGATGGATCTAGGATAGTGTCCCATGGACGCAATGGCCAAGATACGGTCATAGTTCCTGGACATAAATGGACGTAACTCGACTCCCGAATCAGGATAGATCTTTTCTTTCTTCATATTTATTTAAACCTTTTTTGAATAGCGATTTTTAAAATCCCACTATTGATATCAAATAATTTATACTGCTCAGGCTGTTTCTCCAACTCCTCCTGAAGCCATCTCATATGTTTCAGGAGAATTGTTTTTACTTTTTCAGGAGTTTCTTCATGGACTTGAACAGGAATAAAGTGGTTGTGGATATGCTTAATATTTCTGCCGAATTTTCGGGAAACAACTACTGAGACCTCTTTTTGGCTTAGGAATTTAATAATACTATCAGCCTTTTTTTTCGCTCCGTGTTTGGGCGTTTCATCCATGTTTTTGAAAGGATTCTCTTCGTCAAACAACAAATTGAATACTTCATTGGAGAGGCGATAGATCTGGTATTTATCTGCATCTCCAAAATGCTTTTTCTCAAATGATCCATTCTTGCTAAGTGCAAATGCAATATTAATTTCCATGGTATATTATTTTTAAAAGTTCTCTAATTTATTCCATGCCCCTATGATCACCTTTGATGTTTCGAGACTCTTGTTGAATTCCACAATGGTTTTCCCCTCTATCATGGCTTCCACCATTCGTTCATCAAATGGTATTTTTCCAAGGAGGGGAATGGATTTTTCTTTAAGGAACTCTTCAATTGCAGCGGTACTCGACAGATTTATGTCATACTTATTTATCAGTGCATAAGTGGGAATTGAAAATGATTGGATCAGCTCATGCAGGCGACTGGCATCATGCAACCCGGAGATGGTGGATTCAATCACCATGAGGACCAGATCTGTTCCTGTAAGTGAGGAGATCGCTGCGCATCCGATGCCGGGAGGACCATCATTTATCAAGTACCTGGCATCTCCTTCAATGGCCAGTTCCTTTGCCTTTTTGCGCACTTCAGAGACTAATTTTCCGGAGTTCTCTTCACCCGGTCCCATTTTTGCGTGGACCAATGTGCCAAATCTTGTGTCTGATACGTACCAGCTGTTATTGGTGCTCTGGGCCGATGAAATTGCCTGAACCGGACAAAGTCGTTCGCATAGCCGGCAACCCTCGCAACTGAAAGGATTAATTTCGAGTTGGCCGTCTCCGTTGCGGTGTATGGCATCAAAACGGCAAATATCACTGCATATCCCGCAATCGGTGCAAAGATCTTTATCGATGGTAGCTGTCCATCCACCCAGGTAGGTATGTTCTTCTCTGATGGTGGGTTTCATGATCAGGTGAAGGTCAGCCGCATCTACATCATTGTCACAAAAAACAGCCTGACTGGCCAATGATGCCAGGGCTGCCGTAATGGATGTTTTTCCAGTACCCCCTTTACCGCTTAAGATTGTGATCTCTTTCATCTTGCGTGTTAAGGTTCAACAGTTTTCTAATAATCGCCTCATATTGCATCTCAGTCTCCTCGCTGATATCTTCCAGCATATCCCCGGTTGCATATTTTGAAGCATACTCCCTGCTATAGGGTATCTCACCCAGTACTTCAATATGATGATCCGAAAGAAAATCCTGCACTTTGTGATCGCCCATTCCTGCTTTATTAATGATCACTCCGAAGGGCTTTCCGATCTCTCTGAGCATATCAACGGTTAGTTTAAGGTCATACAGACCAAAAGGAGTTGGCTCCGTTACCAGGACCACATAATCAGCATCAGCCACTGTTTCAACTACCGGACAGCTTGTTCCGGGGGGAGCGTCATAGATGATCAGATCCATCTCCTTCCCCGCACGCTCTTTTGCCTGCTTAATCAGCATGGTCTGCATGGCCGATCCAATTTTTAACCTGCCTTCGGTGAGCATTCCATGGGGACCCACACCATAATTTCGAATGGTGCCAATCTCTGAAGGGTTCTCTGTAATAGCCCCCTCTTCACAGGCTACAATGCATGCACCACAGGAATGACAGAGGCTGGCATTGACTTCCGCAAACTGAACGGGAGGGATCACAACGATGGCATTGAACTCACAATAATCGACACATTTCCTGCAATAAGTACAGGTATCATTGTCTATTTCAGGGATCAGCTGTGAGGCAATCTCCTCAGATAAAAATTTGTGATTTTGAAAGAACAGCAGGTCGTTGGGTTCCTCCACATCACAATCAATTAACTGAATTTTTTGTGTAAAATTTTTGGAAATGAAGTGAAAAAGATTGACCGCTACCGTAGTCTTACCCGTTCCACCCTTGCCACTGGCAATTGCCAGTTTCAAAGGAATTCCAGCCTGTTTTTTAGTGATCACAATAGTTGGCTGCGAATACCAGTGTTTCGTTCAAGAATCCCTCTGCTATCTCTTTCGGAGTTAGTTTTGGAGCACCCACGAATACATTCACATGGTGCTGGTTGAAAATTTGAATGGCGCGGTTTCCCATCCCCCCGGCCAGTACATCGGTAACTCCGTTTTCTGCCAGAAATTTTGGCAGCAATCCAGGCTCGTGGGGCGGGGCATCGATCAAAGATTCTGAGACAATCCTGTTCTCCTCAATTGATAAAAGTGCAAACTGATGGCAATGGCCAAAATGTTCATCCAACAATCCATTGCTGGATGGTACTGCAATTATTTTCTTCATATGGTAATTCAATAGTTTAACTCCGTATTTAATGTGTTAGTTTCGAAATAATCTCCTTAACTGATTGGTGATCATCTGTAATAATGACCATTTGGATATTAAATTTTTCCAACAGCTCTTTTGCTTTGGGACCAAAATCTCCGGATATCACTTTTTGGACACCTAGTTCTACCATCTTTTCTGCCGCTTTGACTCCAGCTCCTCCCGTTGCTTCTGCCTGGTCATTTTCAATAAAGTCGGTCTTACCCGACTGGTCGTCAATCATACAAAACCATGCCCCTCTGCCAAATCTCGGGTCAAACGGCGCATTCTGATTATTACCTTTGGATGTAATTACTGTTTTCATTATTAGTTTTTTATGAGTACTGTTTCTAATGATTTGCAAATGGGGCATCCACGATTACTGACATGTATTGGAATTGTGAATCTGGCTTGGCACTCATTGCATAAATACCACTCTCCATCCAGCCTGGCATTTCCAAACACTGATCGGATCTCTTTTGTTTCCACAAGTGCATTTGCCAGTTTTCTTCTGGCACTTTCATAGATTCTGGCAAAGGTGGGTCGTGATACTCCCATTAATTTGGAAGCTTCAAGGTGATTTAACAGATCATAATCAGCCAGCTTAATAGCTTCATACTCTTCGTAGAGCAGTTCAACATATTCCTTTTTACGCGTGGAACTTCCGTATGGTTTATAGCCCTTGAATCCTGGTGGAGCTACTACTTTTCTTAGTCTTTTTCTTCTTGGCATAGGTTAAACTCTGCCACAAAGATAATGAGAATATTCTCATAAAAAAAACAATTGCAGATATTCTGTTGTGCTGGGAATGATTTTAACCTCTTTTGCTGATTTCTGACAGCTTGTGTGGATCAATTACGATTATATCCTTGCCTGTAAGTTTTAGAATATCCTCTTTTTCAAACTCTTTTAAGAATTTGATGACGCTCTCTACTGAAATGGATGCAAAATCTGCGATATCCTGGCGGGTAAGGAAGCTGAATATACGCTCTCTGAGGAAAACTTCCGAGGAGAGATAGAGTATTGAAGAGGCTAGTTTTCCACGCATTTGTTTATAAGACAAATTGGTAACCAGCTCCAGGAGATGTTGTTCAGTGCCATAATTTTTGGAGGTGATCCTGAGGGCAAACTCATGATTGGTGGTTAATAATTTTTTAAGGCTCTCCTTTTCAATCATCAAGATCTCAGAATCCTTAAGAGCCACCGCCGAATAGGCGTATATGTTCTCTTCAAAAATGGTTGAGAATGCCAGGAAGTCACCACTTCGGGCAATCCAGAGATTCAGTTTTTTCCTGCCACCTGTTTGCAGATATACCTTCACAAGTCCTGACTGGATGAAGAGAACATGAGGAGCAAATGCCCCCTGCTTAAATATATTCTCATCCTTAAGGTAAGTTAATTGAGTCCTGTTTTTACTGATGGATTCAAAATCGGCCCGTGATATCAGTTGAAAACAATCTGGTTCGGATCTTTTATCAGGGAGTTTATGATTGCTATCCAGTTTTGACATATTTAAGTTGATTATCAGGTCAAAAATCAGTCAAAGATAGTTGAAAACCTTTCTATCCATTGAAGAGATTCAGTAAAAAACATGAAAAATGATAGTTTATATACTATCTGCTTGCTGCATGGAATTCTTGGCAGATTGAAGCAAAAACAGGACTTTTGCCGGCCAATAATCATTAATTAATTTTTCTCAATTATGAAAATGTTACATACGAATTTACAGGAAATTGAAACAGCTGCTGAACTTGAAAAGATGGTAGCGGAGAATGAAAACGTTATGGTATGCTGCGGTCGCATGGGTCCCATGTGTATCCCGGTATATGATGTGATGGAAGAGCTGGAAGAGGAGCGCACCGATGTGAAATTTGCAGTGATGTCATTTGATAGCCCTGAAGCCCATATTATTCGCAATGCTCCTGAGTGCAGGGGATTTATGGGTTTGCCTTTTACCATGTATTATAAGAATGGTCAGGTTGCCCAGGCTACCAGCAGCATCCAGAATATGGACCAGGTAACGGCTGTTTTGAATGAGCAATTTAGTACTACTAATGTTGAAAAAGCATAAGCTTAGCTTGTGTTTTTTCCTATTGACCAGAAAAAATGGATGAAGTTTTTGATGTAATTATCATTGGTGCCGGAGCAGCTGGCCTGACAGCTGGAATTTACAGTTCCAGGGCCAGGCTCTCAACCCTGATCCTCAATGAAGGAGCAGTGGGTGGTCAAATGGTACTTACCGATGAGATAGCCAATTATCCCGGGGTTGAGAAGACCCACGGGTACGTGCTTGCCAACACCATGAAGAAGCAGGCCAAAGAGTTTGGGTGCAAAATCAAGTCCAACCTGAAAGTAAAATCCTATGAACTGGAGGGTGCCATTAAGCGCATTATCCTGGAGGATGGCAGGGAGTTTCAATCCAGAACCGTGATCCTGACTCCGGGAGGAAAGCCCCGGCCCCTTAACATCCCCGGTGAAGAGTCCTTCAAAGGCAGTGGGATCTCCTATTGCGCCACCTGTGACGGAGAATTCTTCACAGGCAAAGAGATTATTGTAGTGGGGGGTGGAAACTCAGCGCTGGAAGAGGCAGTCACGCTTACTAATCATGCTGAAAAAGTAACCATTGTTCACCAATTCGACCGGTTCCAGGCATTTCAACATGCAGTGGAACAGGCAGAAAAGAATCCAAAGATCGAGTTCGTAATGGAATCTGAACTGCGTTCATTTATGGGAAATGGCGTGTTGCAGGAGGTGACCATGGAGCATCTGCCCACCGGAGAAACCTCTTCCAAAAAAATTGACGGGGTTTTCGTTTTTGTGGGTTATATGCCCAGTACAGAATTTATCGGAGGGATTATTGATTTGAATGAGCGGAAGGAAATTATCGTGGATAGCGAGATGAAAACCAATATTCCCGGTGTATTTGCTGCCGGTGACTGCATAGAAAAGAGGTTCAGACAGGTAACCACCGCAGTGGCCGACGGGACTATCGCCTCTCTGAGTGCTGCAGAATACATCAGATCATAATCATAAGAAAAAGATGAAAGAGCGTTTACAATTTTTTCCAATTACAGCTTATGCAATCATCATGGGCTTAACAGGGCTTGCCATTGTATTTGGCAAGTTCTATCACATGCAATGGCTGCCAAAGCTCTTTTTTGATGTTTCACTGTTTTTCACACTGGGACTCTTTCTGGTTATCTCATTCCTCTACGGCCGTAAGGCCATCAAACACTTTGATAAAGTAAAAGAGGACTTTAACCACAGGATACGGGTCAACTTTTTCTCGGCCATATCCATCTCATTCCTGTTGCAATCCATTGCTTTTCTGGGTTACTGGCCTTTTCTCTCCATGATTTTTTGGTGGGTGGGAGTATTGCTGCACACGGTGCTCATGTTCTACACCATCAGTTTCTGGATCCGGCACAACTTTGAGATACAGTTCATGAATCCCGCTTGGTTTATCCCGGTGGTGGGGAACATCCTGATCCCTGTAGTGGGAGTGGAATTTATGCCAAAGGCATTCTCCTTTTTCTATTTCGCCGTGGGATTCTTCTTCTGGATCGTCCTGTTCATTATTTTCCTGAACCGGGCCATTTTCCACCACCAGCTTCCCCAGAAGTTTATCCCCACACTGTTCATACTGATTGCTCCACCGGCCATAGGATTTATTGCATACATCAGAATTGGCCAGAGCCTTGACACTTTTGCTCTGTTCATGCTGTTCCTGGCCTATTTTTTCGTGGTGCTGCTCTTTTTCCTCCATAAAAGTTTCAAAAACCTCAAGTTTTTTATCTCCTGGTGGGCATTTACCTTTCCGCTCGATGCCATTACCCTGGCCTCGGTGGTTGCTTACCAGATCACCGCACAGGAGATCTATAAATATCTTTCTTTCATCATGTTCACTCTGGCCATTCTGACCATTGGCTTTGTGACATGGAAGACCCTGGGAAAGATCAAGCAGGGTGAAATTTGTGTAAATGAAGATTAATTATACCATTATGAAAACAAAAATAAGTACCGTCATCTACATCATTTTCGGATTTATTGCCGGAATCATCTTCTCTGGTATCATTGTTAGTATCTCCTCAGGAGAGATGATGATCAAGGAGATTAAAAGCCCTTACGATTTTGATAAGACCGTATCGGTGATGTCTGACCGGATCAATGCGAAAGAGGGTTGGCATGTGACTGAAGTTATCGATCAGAATAAGGAAGTCACTTTGAATGGCGGTTATGACATAGGAGATTTTAAGATTATTAAGTATTGTTCGGGTAAATATTCAGCAGATATGCTGAGCGCAGATGAGCGCAAGCAGATTGGGAATATGATGCCCAAGACCTTTGCCGTGTATGAGAAATCGGACGGACAGGTCTACGTATCTACCATGAACGGAGCCGTCATGGGAAAAATTTTCGGTGGTGAAGTTGAAACGATCATCGAAAAAGTATCCCTTGAGGTGGAAGATATGATGCGTTTCATGAACCTGAAGTTTACCCTCTTTTAAAATCTGATTTTTCCCCGATTACCCAACAAACATTCTTATCTTGCGACAATTCTCGTAAAACCTTCTTTTTGTACCATATGCTTTCGTATCCATGATGGGAAAAGGCCAAAAGATAACCGGGATTTTGCTATCAGGTGGTAAAAGTAAAAGAATGGGCAGGGAGAAGGGGCAAATAAGGATTGGCAATCGGTTGTTGTATCAGTTTCCTTTGAAAGTCCTTGAAGAGGTCTGTGATGAAATAGTGATCAGTACCTGTAAGGATTTTTCTCCATCATTTGGTCATACACTGGTTTGTGATGAAATTCAGGATATTGGTCCCATGGGCGGTATCTATTCCTGCCTGAAAAGATCTTCCAACGATTTGAATATTGTGCTATCCTATGATATGCCAATGATAAACAGGGGATTACTAAACAAGTTAATCACTGAGAGTATCGATTTCGACATCACTGTTCCTGCCCTGGAAAATGGCCATCCGGAACCACTTTGTGGTATCTACAGAAAGGGTGTAGCTGATAAATTTCATGAATTGATCCGGGAGGATCGTTTCGCAGTACATCAGGTCTTTCCGATGGTGAAAACCAGGATGGTTCGCATTGAAGATACCATGACCTTTTATCATCCGGAACTGTTCTTGAATGTAAATAATGCCGCAGATCTGGCTAAACTACCCCGGGGATTTGGTGAACATTAGAATAACATATGCAACAGGATCATAAAACTATCTGGCTCAAAGCAGCGGTAGCAGGGGGACTGTGGGCCACTTTTGAAATCATAGTCGGAAGCATGCTCCACAACCTGCATCTTCCTTTTTCAGGCACTATTCTGGCAACATTTTCAGTCATCCTGATGATCTCATTTCTCCAGGTCTGGAATATCAACGGGCTCATCTGGAGGGCTGGTATCATATGTGGACTGATGAAGTCCTTGTCTCCCAGTGCGGTTATACTGGGACCCATGACCGGGATCATGATGGAGGCGGTGATCATGGACCTGATGATTTACCTGGTGGGCAGAAATATGATCGGGTATCTGATGGCAGGTATCGGAGCCCTGTTAAGTGCCATCCTGCACAAGCTTGCCAGCCTTTTCATCCTGTATGGCAACGACCTGGTCACCATTTATGTGAATCTCTTCGATTTTTTGAAAAAGCAATTTCATCTGGTGAATGCAAGCCCAAAGGATCTGATCATAGGAATCGTTATGGCCTATATTATTTTGGGAACGATGGCTGCCATTTCCGGATATTTCCTGGGCAGGTATTCGGTACGAACCCATCAGAAGAATTCTCCACTATCTATTTCTGTAGATCCGAATGCTTCTTCGTGGAAGAGTACAGCACCGGATCAAACCTTCAGGATCGCTCTTTTTTTCCTGCATATTTTTATGATACCGGCCTTGCTGTTGCTCATCAACAGATTTGGTCTCAATGTCAGATCAATGATCCCTGCCGGACTTTATATATCATTTCTTCTGATCTACTATAAAAGGATCCTGGGCCGGTTGAAAAAACCATTCTTCTGGAGCCAACTCATTATAATGACGGTTGTTGCTGGTCTTTTCTGGAATCCCTCCGATTCCATTGAGTTCAAAATGAACAATGGATTCTTTGTGGGACTTGAGATGAGTATCAGGGCAGTACTGATTGTATCTGCATTTTCAGCCCTCTCAGTGGAGATCAGAAATCCACGGATCACAGAAAAGCTCCTGCGCATCGGATTTGGAAATGCCTATGCTGCCCTGTCCCTCTCCTTCAATTCACTGCCTGCAATGCTGGACAGGTCCTCTGACCTGAAATCTTTTGTCAGGAAACCAATGCAATCGTTCATAGGCATCATCTTTGAAGCTGAGTTATGGCTTCAGTGGTATCAAACAGATCTCCGGAAATAGTTTAATACCATTCTAAATAATCATAACCAATAGATTATCAACCGTATACGACATATCTATATATTTAGATATTTTATGCTACCAGAAGGGTGCATTTTTGAACAATCAAAAAGCGTAAATTTGCATTTTATTTTTTGAATCGTATCCTTATCATAATTAATTACTTGAAATGACTAGTCGAAGGGATTTCATCAGGATTTCAGGATTGGGAATGGGTGGCCTCGCCATGGGCACCTCTGGTTTTGGGATATACAAAAACCTGGCATCATCACCCCCAAATGGGTCAGAGCTCACCATTGATACCACCCGGACTCCAACCTATTGTGAAATATGTTTCTGGAAGTGTGCAGGGTGGGTATATAAGAATGAAGAGGGCAAGATATGGAAAGTGATAGGCAATGATGACGATCAGCATAGCAACGGGCGGTTTTGTCCCCGTGGCACAGGCGGACCTGGAATGTACTACGATGAAGACCGGCTGAAAACCCCTTTGATCAGAACCGAGGAGCGAGGGAAGCAAGTGTTCAGGGAAGCCAGCTGGGATGAGGCACTGGATCACATTGCCGCGAAAATGAAAGATATTGCTGAAGTGCATGGTCCCGAGTGCTTTGCCCTGCTAACACACGGATCGGGAGGAAAGTATTTTGGAAACCTGATTAAGGCATTCGGATCATCCAGCATCGCAGCGCCCTCCTACGCACAGTGCCGTGGACCCCGTGAAGTGGCTTATCATATGACATTTGGAGAGGGAGTGGGTAGCCCCGAGAGGACCGATATCCGGGATACCGATTGCCTGGTGCTAATAGGTTCCCATCTGGGTGAGAATATGCACAACGGACAGGTTCAGGAGATGTCCGACGCCATAGACAAAGGTGCATCCATCATCACAGTGGATCCCCGGTATAGCATTGCTGCCAGCAAATCAAAATACTGGCTTCCAATCAAACCGGCCACAGACCTGGCGCTCCTGTTGGCCTGGATCCATGTGATCATTTATGAGGAGAGGTATGACCGGGAATATGTGGAGAAATATACCTATGGATTTGACCAGCTGAAGGAGCATGTGCGAAACATGACCCCGGAATGGGCTTATGGAATAACCACACTTGCACCGGATCTGATCCGGAAATCTGCCAAAGAGATGGCCGATGCCGCTCCTTCGGTGATCATACACCCGGGTCGACACGTTACCTGGTATGGAGATGATACCCAGCGAAGCCGGGCCATGGCTATAATAAATGCCCTGTTGGGTTCCTGGGGACGAAGAGGAGGATTTTACAACCCCGAAAAGGTGGAGGTGCCTTCCTGGCCTCATCCCCCATATCCCACTCCTTCCAGAAGCTGGAAAGATGCATATCCCGGTCAGTTCAACCTGGCATATGAAACCCTTGCATCGGGAATCTGTGATGCGACCATTCCTGCAGTAAGTGCAGCTTGTAATTTCAAAGGGTGGATTGTCAACGGCACCAACCTGATGAAGACCCTGCCCGATTCCAGTAAAACCATCGAAGCCATCCGGAACCTGGAACTGCTTGTGGTGGTTGATACCATGCCCATGGCCATCACCGGATGGGCCGATGTGGTGTTGCCCGAATGTACATACCTCGAAAGGTATGATACCATCAGAGACAGTCAGCATCGAAAACCTGCCATCGCCCTTAGGATGCCTGCTACAGAACCGATGTATGACTCAAAACCAGCCTACTGGATGGCCAAGGAACTCTCCAAACGGCTTGGACTGGAAGAGTACTTCAGCTGGAATTCCATCGAAGAGATGCTTGACTGGCAATTCAAACAGGTGGGCACCTCCCTGGAAGAGATGAAGCGAATCGGGGTGAAAACTTTTGAGCGTACGTATGATGATCTCTATTTTCAAGAGGGAGAGGAGAAAGAGTTCTATACCGATACCGGGAAAATCGAATTATACAGCACCGCACTTGCAGCAGAAGGATTTGACCCGCTACCGGTTTATACGGCCCATGAAGAACCCCCTGAAGGATATTACCGTTTGAATTATGGACGGGCTCCTTCTCATACCTTTGGCCGGACTGCCAACAATGCCCTTCTTAAAGATCTTATGGAAGAGAATGCGGTCTGGATCAATCCAAAGGTAGCCGCCATCTGGGGGATTGAGAATGGACAGTATCTCTATCTTGAAAACCAGGATGGAATCAGGTCATCTTTTCCGGTGAAGGCAAGGGTCACTGAAAGAATCCGTTGGGACAGTGTATATATGGTTCATGGTTTTGGACATACCAATAAACTTCTCTCACGGGCTTATGGCAAAGGGGCAAGTGATTCTGAATTGATTACAAAAGTCCATATGGATCCCATCATGGGGGGAACCGGAATGAGGGGCAATTTTGTCACCTTTAAGTTTGAACCAGCAAATACTGAAGTGGAGTCATGAGATACGCAATGGCCATTGATACCAAGAAATGTGTTGGCTGCAGCGATTGTGTTGTTGCATGCCAGACCGAGAATAATGTTCCTGTGGGTTATTGCAGGGATTGGGTGGTGGAAGTAACTGACGGAACCTATCCACAGCTTGAAATCGAGATCAGGTCGGAACGTTGCAACCAATGTGAAAATTCACCCTGTGTAAGATGCTGTCCCACAGGAGCCAGTCACTATGCAGAAGGAGGTATTGTGCTGGTCACCCCCAACAAATGCATTGGCTGCGGAGCGTGCATTACTTCATGTCCTTATGATGCCCGTTATCCCCACCCTGATGGATATGTGGACAAATGTACCTTCTGCATTCACAGGGTGAAGAAAGGATTGGAACCTGCCTGTGTGGCTGCCTGTCCCACCAAATGCATGTATTTTGGTGACCTGGATGATCCCAACAGCAAGGTATCAGAGATCCTGAAAGTTCGAAAGTATAAAACCCTGATCCCTGAGGCGGGAACAGATCCACAATTGTATTTCCTTATATAGAAGCATTATGAGAGAAGAACTTATCGTTAGCGGTCGCGCCAATCCACTGATCGATCCTCACCTGCACATATGGCACTGGCAAATTCCGCTCTATCTTTTCCTGGGTGGACTGGCAGCTGGTATTCTCTTTTTTGCCGGTTTGTATACCATCATGGGCAAAGAAAAGAAGTATCCTGCAGCTGTGAGAAAGGCCCCGCTCATTGTTCCGTTTGTACTCATCATCGGACTGTTGGCCCTGCTGCTGGATCTGAAACACAAGCTCTATTTCTGGAGGTTATATACCACCATCCGCCTGGAGTCTCCCATGTCCTGGGGTGCCTGGGTACTCATGCTGGTCACCCCCCTCTCTTTTATATGGGCGGCCATTCATATCAGGGAGATTTTCCCAAAGTGGAACTGGAAATTCAGGATCCTGATTGTTCTGGATGAATTCTTTACCGATCAGAAACGGACCATCGCCTGGGTAATGACAATCTCTTCTGTGATTCTGGGCGTATATACAGGAATCCTTTTCTCGGCATTCAATGCGCGCCCGCTCTGGAACACCTCCATTCTGGGTCCCCTGTTTCTGGCTTCGGGTCTTTCAGCCGGAGCTGCAGTGATCATGCTGTTCTCAAAGGATCACCATGAGCGGACCATCTTCTCAAAGATAGATATCGTGATCATCGTCGTCGAACTGTTTCTGATCGTCCATATGTTCATGGGATTCCTGGCCAGTACACAGGTTCAAATCAATGCAGCTGAACTCTTTCTGGGAGGGCCTTATACTGCCTCCTTCTGGATCTTTGTTGTCGTCCTGGGAATGATCATACCCATCATCCTGGAGCTTCTTGAACTAAATAAATTTAAAATACCCATTGTGATACCGGCAACACTGGTTCTTTTCGGAAGCCTGATGCTCAGGTTCCTGATTGCATTCGCAGGACAGGAGAGCAGGTGGTTGTATTGAGTTGGAAAGAGTAAAAGAGTAAAAGAGTAAAAGAGTAAAAGAGTAAAAGAGTAAAAGTTGAAAGTAAAGTAAAAAAAATAGGTAATGACTGAATCAAAGAATTCAATAAAAAAGACCAGGTATATCAATCCATACCTGGGTGGAGTTTTGCTTGGTGTGGTATTGATTGCGGCCAATTTTATCTCCGGGAGGGGCCTGGGGGCCAGCGGAGCCTCCAAGAGCGCAATTGTCGCTGCAGTGGAGACGGTTGCACCGCAGCATGTAGAAAACAACGCTTTTTACAAGGATTACACCGAATCCCACCCTGAAGGCCCCATGAAAGCGTGGTTGGTTTTTCAGATGCTGGGTGTGATTGTGGGAGCATTCTTATCGGGAGCAATCTTTAACAGGCTGAAATTCAAGGTCGAACACTCGCCTAAAATCACATCAAGACGGAGGATCATATTCGCAGTCATGGGTGGACTCCTGTTTGGATTCGGATCCCAACTGGGAAGGGGTTGCACCAGTGGTTCGGCCCTGAGTGGTATGGCGGTTCTCTCCCTGGGAGGATTTATCTCCATGGCTGCCATTTTCGGAACGGCTTTTGCCCTGGCTTATTTTTTAAGGAAAAACTGGATTTAACATATTTAGCATTATACGATCATGGGACCATTAATCAGTAACGGCATCATCTCTCAGAACACCAACTTCTTTATTGCTTTTCTCGTTGGAATAGCCTTCGGCTTTATTTTGGAGAGCAGCGGTTTTTCTTCCAGCAGAAAGCTGGCAGGGGTATTTTACGGGTATGATACTGTAGTTTTAAAAGTTTTTTTCACGGCTGCCCTTACCGGAATGCTGGGTATGCTATTTCTCAGTCTATTTAACTGGATCGATCTGGATCTTGTATACATCAATCCAACCTACCTTTATTCCACCATTGTGGGCGGAATTATCATGGGTGCCGGATTTATCATGGGTGGTTATTGTCCGGGGACCAGCTTTTGTGCCGCTTCCATCGGGAAAATCGATGCCATGTTTTTTATAGGTGGTATATTCCTGGGTATCTTTATCTTTGCAGAGGGTTACCCATTGTGGGAAGGTTTTTATAAGGCCAAGTTCATGGGGATTCCCACTTTAAGTCAGGTTCTTGGTTTGAAGGATGGGATAGTAGTCCTGGGCATGATCCTTGTTGCCATGGGCATGTTCTGGGTTGGTGAGTGGGCCGAAGCCAAGTTTCCCAGGGAAGAGTATTAGCCTTACAATCGTTTTTGTTGATAGAGCAACCATTAAAAGAATCAGGATATGAAGCCAAGACACTATTTAGCCATCATTATTATCCCACTGGGATTGATCATGGCCGCAATTCCGCAAAACACGACACATCCTTACAAACTGACACCTGAACAATTGCTGGAACATGTGAATAGCGGGATGCAGTATTTTTCACCCGATGAGACTGCAGATATGATCATTAACAAAGATCCTTCGCTGCTTTTGATCGATGTACGGGGTGAGGATGAATATGAGAAATTTCATCTCCCCGGAGCTATCAATATCCCGCTTTCAGCATTGTTGGAAGAGCAGTGGAAGGATTACCTGAACCAGGATATCCGGTTGAACCTGTTCTATTCCAACAGTACGGTAAATGCCAACCAGGCATGGATGCTTACCAGGCAGCTGGGGTATGAAAATAATTATGTATTACAGGGGGGACTAAATTACTGGGTGGAGACCATCATGAATCCTACACCACCTGAAAGTACCAGTCCCAATGAAGAGATCGCCAAGTATGATTTTCGAAAAGGTGCCGGGATGGCTCTTGGCGGAGGGGGTGCAGTGAGCCTGTCCGGATCCAGTCAGGCAGCCCCGGCTTTGCCGAAGATTACTCCCCGGCCAAAGAAAAAAAGAACACAAGGAGGATGCTGACCTCTTCCATAAAAAACTATCTATCAAATGAAGACCAGAGAAGAAGTAAATACAAAATGGATTGATAATATGTCCTTTGAGACAGAGATCAACGGACATAAAATCATTATTGATGCAGAACCTGATGTGGGTGGATCGGATCTTGGCCCCAGACCTAAACCATTTATGCTTGCCGCATTGGGCGGATGTACAGCCATGGATGTGATCTCTATCCTGAAGAAGATGAGGGTGGAGGTGAAAAATCTGAATGTTAAGGTGGAAGGAGATCTGGTAGAGGAGCATCCGCGAAGGTTCACGAGAATGCATGTAACCTACGAGATTGAAGGAGATGATTTGCCTATGGCTAAAGTTAAAAAAGCGGTAACCCTTTCTGAAGAGAGGTATTGTGGTGTTAGTGCTGTTTACAAAGATGTGATGGAGATTACATCGGATATTAAAATAGTCTCTCCCACAACGTAACAACAAGGATCTGAGTTGACATTAACCCCTGCCATATCAAGAAGAAATTTCTTTTCACTTCTATGGCATGCAGGTTTCCTGGCATTTGCCCAAAACTTCATGGATGTTGATACCATTATCCCGGCGATGATGGTGGATGCGGGTGGTACAGCCGTACATATTGGTATTTTGACCGCCATTATGCTGGGGGGGTCCAGTGTGACACAGCTGTTTTTCGCGCCATTTATCAGTAATTTCTCCTATAAAAAGAGATTCCTTCTGATGGGGATTAATTCCAGGATCATTGCACTGCTTCTCATGGGGATCCTTCTATACTACTCTGTGCAACTCAGAGGGGACCATAAAATTTTAATGATCTTTCTCCTCATCACGATCTTCTCCCTGGGTGGTGCATTTGCCAACGTCAGCTATACTGATATTATGGGTAAATCCCTTGATGAGGGTTCCCGAAAACCGTTCTTTTCAATCCGGCAGGTGGTGATTGGATTGATCCTTTTTGGCTCAGCTTTTCTGGCAAGATATCTGCTTGGCAGCGCCGATTATCCCATGAATTACTCCTACATGTTCTTCGTGGGATTTATTGCCCTGTCCATAGCTTCCCTGGGATTTTGGAATCTGAAGGAGGTGGTTCCTTCAAAACTGGTGGTCAGGGGACCGAAGCACTTTCTCCAGATCATTGGAGTCGAACTGAAACAAAACAGACGGTTGCTCTATTTTCTGGGATTCATCAATACCATGGGAATCAGCATCACCCTGCTACCTTTTATCATCTTATATGCAAAATCCAACTTCGGATTAGAGAGTACCGGGACTGGCAATTATCTGTTATTTAAAGTGATGGGCGGGGTATTAACCGGATTGCTGCTGTTTGCCTTTTCAGGAAAGTATAAGTACCGGCTTTTGCTTTACCTCGTTGGGGTCCTGGCTTTGACAATTCCACTGATCGTTATTATTTTTCCCGGAATTTCATCGTTTCATCTGGTGTTTTTTTTGGGTGGGATAATATTTGCGGCCTACAGCATCAGTATGAATGGGGTGCTGCTTGAAGTTTCCGGCACGAGCAACAGGACCTTGTACACCGGGATTGCCGGAGCGGGGAATATCCTGCCTGCACTCTTCCCTCTGGGAGCAGGATGGATGATCAAGCAGTTTGGATTTTTACCCTATTTTATATTGTTTATGGTGGTGATCATCTCCTCATTTTATTTCATCTATCGCCTGAGATGTGAAAAATAAAACGGGAATAAAGATCAGCGATTAAGCCAATCCTTCCAGCTGTGTGATATCCAGAATAAAACCTTCCATTCCTGAGATCTTGTTTCCAATATAGACCGGATTTGCAGATAGGATGTGCCTTCCCTCTGACCCATCTGTGCACAAGCGTCTGACCGGTCTGCTGGAAACAGTTTCGCCACACATCACTTTGCTAAATGTGTCATCTAGCTGATCTACTTCAGTCGGTTTTCTTGTGATGGAGTAGTGCTTTCCAATGATCTCCTCCCTCTTTTCATATTTATACAATTTCAGCCATGCATCATTCACATCAGTAATAATACCCTGGTCATCCAGTCGGTAATATCCTGCACTACTGTCTCTTATGGCATTGTCCAGATGATTTGAAAGTGGCATGGATTCATCAATGTCAAGAATAAATCCTTCGATACCGGTAATACGATTCTCCTCGAATACCGGATTCATGGAGAGAATATGGTGACCCGTTGAAGCGTCCATGCACTTTCTGGTAACAGGAATACCTGTAATATATTCTCCCTGAAGGACTTTTGCTATCAAGTTGTCCAGAAATTGCAGATTCTTCTGCTCCCGGGTCACTGAGTAGTGTTTTCCAATGATCTGATTTGGATCTTTGCATTTGTATAACCTTAACCAGGCCCTGTTTACATCCACGATCTTACCCTTTTGATCAATCCTGTAATATCCTGCAGAACTGTCATTCACTGCATCGGCGAGGTGTTTCAAACGCTCCTCTTTTTCATCAATATCGATCACTTCCCATCCGGTAAGCATGGCTTTGATGCTGGTGAGGGGTTTGTCTCCGGTGGTGGTCAGATAGACGTGAGCGATCACAAACGCAAGGAGAATAAATGCACCCATAGTGTGCAGGTAGGCTATGTTGGTAAGGCCTCCCAATTGAATGGGATTGTTGGGATATGCGTAAAACATATAGATTAGACCGGTCACTACCATGACCGGAATGACCAGGAGTTTCAACCCGAGGTATATGAACCTCTGGAGGGGATTGAATTTATTATAGATGGTTTTGTGTGTGGGATGCGGTGCTCCTTTAAATATCCCTGATATGTAATAAGAGAATTGGGCTTTCAGAAATTTTGTAGTGGGAATGTACTGTTTCCACTCTCCTGTCACAAAATGCCAGAAAATTGTAAATACGATCAAAACCAAAAAGGCCCAGGCGGCAATATTATGCCAGGTAACGACATTTTCAAACCCGAAGATATTGAAAGCACCATGTATCTCCAGGCCGGTAAGGGCCAGGAAAAAAATTAACAGTGCCTGGCTCCAGTGCCAGAATCTCTCAAATCCTCTATAGATGTATGTTCTCTTCTTCATGTTCGTTTCGTCTATCCTTTACTGTTTCTTTGTAGCCCTGAGAAGGGCATGAACAATCACTCCGGAGAAGGCGAGAATGATCATTGCGAATCCCATTAAATCCAATAAGCCATTAGAATCTCTTCCGGGAAGATAGAAGCCGGCCAGATTACCCAGATAGCTCTCCCTGGAATGACACGCAGCACAATCCAGAGATTCGTCAGCCGGAGCAACCATATGGTTTATGGGCCAGTACATCTCGGTGGAAACAAATGAGTAGTTGCCGCTGTAGGGCAGGCCAACACTCCTCATTCCCACTTCTGCTGACCGATTCCAGTCAAAACCCTTCCAATAGGCTGCGCTGTCCTTTCCGAAAAGATGGGGCAGGATCATGGTGTTGTTTACGGGATCAAAAATCTGTCTCCCCCTGTGTATTTTAACCGGAATGATCAGCGAGTTTTTATCCTGGTAATCTCCAAGCAGCCTGTTGAGTTGAACAGGTGAGGTGGAATCAATGGGGTCGCCCAGCAGGTAATGCCTTGCTTCACCATTAAACCACAGGTAGTCTGGTTTTACCTTATTTTCCCATTGAAAGGAACCTTTCTGACTGAGGTATATAATATTACCCAGCGTGTCGTACTTTACCTTCGCAGTTCCATCACTGTTAAACTCTCCTGCGGTGGACCAGTCCCAATACATCTTGGTGGAGCTTCTTTTGGCATATTCGGGAATATGGCAGGTCTGACATGCAATCCTGCTTACATGTTTGTTAAGGGTTCTGTTCCGATGTGGTTGCGAGCTATGGCACTGGTCGCAAGTTACCCTGTTGTTGTCAGCAGATGCAATGGAATAGAGATTCCCGGTGATATTGTGTTTGCTGGTCTTATGACAATCGGTACAGTTCATATTGGCACCATCAACTGCCATATGGACATCTACCTCTCTGGTTATTTGCGCAAGCTCGTTGGCAATATCACCATGCTTTACATTGTTGCCCCCTCCACCCAGGAAATGGCAGGCTCCGCAGTTTTCTCTCTCCGGACTTCCTACGTTCTGAGCAATTTTTGTAAAATCCGGAGGAAGGAAGCTCTTATTTCCAAATTTTTTCTCTTCAGAAACGGGATATCCGGCACCGGTTGGGAATTTCTCATAGGTTCCGGTTCTGTCATGACAAATGATGCAATCGATGTTGAGGTTGTTGGAAAAGTCAAAATTCTTATCCTCCCAACCATAACCGATGTGACAACTGGTGCACCGGGATTCATTGGAGGATACTCCTATACAAAAATTATTGATGATGTTCTTTTTTCCCAGTTTTATGGTCTCTCCATCATCAAGGATATAATCCTTTGTCCAGGTCCAGTGTGATGATTTCATCACATCCTGTGCTGTAAGGTTATGGCATGTAAGGCAAGCACCGGTAACCTCCTGGGGGGTGTGGAAAGTTTGCTGAAGAATTTCAAACTTGCTGTGGTCAACCTTCAGGGTGGTATCCCTGTTGAAATTTAGCGTAGTTATGGTTTCCCCGCTAACCCTGGATGAACTGCTCCTTACCACCACTGTCCCAATGATCCAGGGTAAAACTATGGCAACGAAGAGCACTAATAACTTAAGAAATTCTTTCTGGTTCTTTTTTATCTGTTGCATATGAATCTTGTCTGAATTGTATCATCAGTTCTTTGTTCTCTCTGAATATATTTGAAGAATAGCTATGAAAGAGATGAGAATATTCTCGATACAAAGTAATGAGAATATTCTCATAATACCAAAAAAATGAATGATTTTTATTCATCCAGAACACAGCGGACCGAAAAGCCCATGTTCTTGAAGGTGCGGACGCGCAGCACTGCCGAATGTCCCCACTGCAAATAGCGGTACCAGACTTCATTTTCATCGTAATCTGTAGCTGACCAGAAGTAGGCATATTTCCCTTCGTTGAGGAAGATGCCTGAGTTGCTGCGCTGACCACAGGGAAGGGCGGTAAAACCACTTTCATTGAACCGTGGATCGTCCAGATTACCTTCCCAGAGTGGGGTGCCAATACCTTTCATTTTAGTGCCAACAGCCTGCCTGGTCCCCAGAAAACCTATTCTATCAGCGTCATCCGGATTCATGCCAAGTTGAATATGCATCTGGTTCCATTCCGCATCACTGGGCATGTGCCAGCCATCGGGACATACCCCCTGAACTTTGTCAGGATTCGACTCGCTGCCAACCTCCCCATTCATGGCAGCTGACCAGGTGTAAAGTGCACCATAATCGGTTTTTGAGCTGTCATTCCCGTACCACGAATATGCCCTGTCACTTCCGGTCAATGTATTCCAGATAGAGTCATTTTCTACCAGGGGTATTGCCTCTCCATCGGCATAATGGGTTGTTTTCAGATTCTCTGCCATCCAGGCCTGCGACCCGATTACAACGACCTTATAGATATTGCCATCAATGTCAGTAACTGTTGAATCGATAACCGGAGCAGGTGTACGAAAGTGTTTTTCATTGCCATATTCAGTCCCCATACTTGTCTCAGCAAACGCTCTCACTTTATAGATGCTTTTGAGATCAAGGCCTGTTATGATACCGGAAAAGTGTCCGATGGAGTCCCGGGATCCTAAATGAATTGCAGCTCCATCCGTTGTAGGTGTTCCACTGTCTGACCAACAGAAACCATGCGCTGTAATTTTATCTTTCCCAACATTTAAAATAGATCCGGTAAGTTTATAATTCTCAGCACTAATCAAAAGTATGGAATCGGTGGTGATGTATAGATTTTCCACGGGTTCGAACTTAATTCTCTCACAGGAATCTACTGTAAGAAACAGGAGAAGCGATCCAAGCAGGATTGATGCTGTGGCCCGAAAGAATATTTTACCTTCTTGCCTCATATTCAATAATGATAAATATTTCCTCAAGGTTGTTATAAAGATCAGAAGCTACCAACCGTATTTCATTCTTTCCGGGATAGAGTTCAATTCTTGTTGTAAACAATCCTGATTCATCCATGGTCATTTTTACGGAGTTGATGGCTACAAACTTAATGTGGCTGTCATCTTTCACCTCGCCCGTCAGACGAATCACTTCAACATTTGTCCGATAACTCAGCTCATCCTTTAAATCCGGTTCCAATATTTTAATGGCAGGCGGCAGTGAGTCGGTCAGGTTGTACAACATGAACTCCACCTTGTTACTTTTAGCCTCCTGGGAATAGGTAGAAACAGATACCCCTGATAAGAGGAGGATCAAAGCGAGTCTTACTATGGTTATATGGAGCTGTATGTTCATCTTAATAATTTAAAACCTAACGGTGACACCAACCATTGGGGCGTAAGTAAGTGGATCAATACCGGGCATAACGGAGATCCCTCTAACCTCACCAACCATTGATCTTTTTTGATATTTTGATATGCCGACCAATGTCCAGATAACATCAGTTACCCAGATTCCAATGGCACTGTATGCAAGGAGTTCAGATATTTGATCCTGTGTGATTGATTTCTGAAGTTGCTCATATCTCTCTTCAAAACCGGTATAATCCTCAATTCCATCATAGGTTATCATGGATTGACTATTCAGTATGAACGAACCAGCAAGACATCCATACCCGGCTAAACCTCTTAACCAGTGTGGATTCCCGGTCATTCGCGAAAGCCCTAATCCGGGAACCGCCAGAGATTGAAGAACGATACCTGCCGTGCTATAACTTTTAGCCATTGCTACCGGCGGTGGATTGGTATTAATAAAGCTCTCCCGGGTGACTGTTTCATGGGAGGCATCTTGGTTTTGAACTCCTGTATGGTCTGAATGAGGAGTGGTCCTGACAAATATTTCAAAATAGATTTTCTCATTCATGAATAGTTGATCAGCCTCAAGATCCCACCGGATATTTCTATTCATACCACCAGGTACATCCTGACCAATGTCTCCTGAAAGGGCAGTTGCACGAATCTTCCGTCCCCCCACATCGGTGATATTCATATAAACTGTATAATAATCTGATGGATTGCCATTCAGAATATCATAGGAGATGTGGATGACATTCTCCTTTAATTCAATCTGTGGATCTGATACAAGAATGCGCGTTTGTGCTTTGCATATGGGTTCAATGCACAGCAATACCATGATCAAAAGGAATTGATTTAATTTTCCCATTGTGTGATCCATTAACTCTTGTGGACTGCTTACTTTATATCCCTTATTTTCATTGAGATAACCTCTCCGCTCTCGGCCTCCAGTTTAAAGATTTTGTAACGGACCGATTTACCTACCAGGAGGGAGCTTGCCACAGAATTTGAGACTCCCTCATAGCTCAAAGTAATGAACCAGTGGGTTTTATCATTTGTTAGTTCCACCTCTTCCAGTTGCACTTTCTCTGCCTCAGGAAAAAATGATATTAAATACTCTTTTGCCTTTTTGGTCGCTTCCTTTACATCTATCATACATTACCAGTTTTCTTCTCTCATTTTCATGTAGGACTGCGGGTGCAGGCAGGCAGGGCAATTTTCAAGTGCTTTTTCAGACTCATACACATAACCACAAACCATGCACTTCCACCATACTTTACCATCTTTTATGAATACTTTATCCTCAGAGACATTCTGGAGCAGCTTCAGGTAACGGCGCTCATGTTCTGCTTCCACTTTGGCAATCATCTTAAAAGCCGCAGCTACTTTAGGAAATCCCTCCTCTTTGGCTATCTCGGCGAATGCAGGATAGAGGTCTGTCCACTCCTCATTCTCACCCTCAGCGGCAGCCTTCAGGTTCTCTTTGGTAGTTCCGATGATACCTGCAGGGTAGGAGGCGGTAATCTCCACCACGCCTCCCTCGAGAAATTTGAAAAAGCGTTTGGCATGGGCCTGCTCCTCTTTTGCAGTTTCCATAAAAATAGCCGCAATCTGCTCATATCCCTCTTTCTTGGCCTGTTTTGCAAAGAATTCGTAGCGGTTTTTTGCCTGGGACTCACCGGCAAATGCTTTGAGTAGATTTTGTTCTGTTCTTGTTCCTTTTAATGAGTTTTCCATGATAATTCCTATTTATAGTTTAAAAAAGTCTTCTTTTCCAGAACCGCAAATGGGGCAAACCCATTCGTCGGAGAGATCCTCAAATTTTTTACCCGCCTTCTCTTCATCGTAGATATATCCGCAAGCGGCACATTCATATTTTGCATACCCTTGATCTGTCACTTTCTTCGCAAGTTTGGACTTGTCAATATAGGTGGGTGCATTCCTGGGAGCCACACCCTTCTTAACCTGTCTGTAATGCAGATAGGTGAGGGGGTCCTTCCCTTCGTCAAGCAGATCCGCCTGGACCAGCTCTCCGATAAACATCAGGTGTGTCCCCACATCGCAGGTCTCAACCACCCGGCACTCCAGAAAGGCAATGGCATCATTCAGCAGGATGGGCACGCCCGTTTGGCCATACCTCACATCCATCCCCTCCATCTTATTGATATCCTTTCCGCTTTTGAATCCAAAGGTTCCAAAAATTCCGGGAGCAGTTTCGCTGCTCAGGATCGAAACTGAAAAGCTACCTGTTGACCGGATCACCCCGGCTGTATGATTCTCCTTGTTGCAACAGGCAGCAAACTGAGGGGGCTCGGAAGTAACCTGGAATACGGTATTGGAAATGAAACCATTTCCATATTCCTCTGATCCTGAACTTACCACATAGAGGCCGTAGGAGATTTTAAAAAGTGCTTCAACGTTGATCATATTGGAGGATCTATATTAGACAAATAAATTTACCCCTTTGAATCCATAGCCCCAAGGGATTGCTCCTGCCAACGTAGCCAATCCGGGTAATTTATAGTGAGTCTAAAATATCACCGATTAAAGTTCGTAATAGAAGGCATTACGCATCACTTCCAGGCTTTTGGGAATTGCTTCAAGCGGATCGGCGTTGCCTTCAAATTCAACGGAAATGTATCCCTTATAGTTG
>JBDLIX010000060.1:0-30555 GCA_039714655.1 Bacteroidota bacterium | reverse complement strand
TCTCTTGTATTTTCAAGTCCGCCCAAACCCGCCACAAGGTTATCCGGAGAAAAAATATGAAATACGGGTTTATCATCAATGGTAAAATAGTTAGGTTTCTTGAAATATTGATCTATGGCCCTATGAACAATTTTTTTAAAGTTCTCCATATCTGTGGGACCCTCCCAAAGCACTGATGTGTCGTCCCCATATTCATGTACATTCCAATAATTCCTTAATACAGTATGATTTGCCCACATAATGTAAAATTTCATCTTTTCATTGTTTTCAGCTTTCAGAAATCCGTTGTTCAGGGTGCTTTCCAGAAATGGTCCTCCGTCAAACCAATACCAATCGAAAATAAATACATTGACTCCATGATCGGTTGCAGCATTAATCCACCTTTCCATCACTTCAGGATCATCATCCATTTCATAACCCCATAATGGCACCTTGGGTTGATAATGACCCTCAAACCTGGGAGTTCCTTTCTTGATTATTTCCCATTCACCCATCCCTTCCGGCCATAACATATCGCCAAAACGTTCGTCGTGGTGACAGGATGGCCAGATATAAGCTGCTACGCTATATCCCTCATTTTGGCCTTCGTTTTTTACTTCCCGTGAGCAGGAAATATTCCCCCAGAAAAATAATAAACCCATTAACCATAATAGTCCCAGGTAGATTTTTAATTTGATTTGATTTGCTTTCATAGGTATAAATTTTGAAATAATTTGCAGAAACGATGAATAAAATACTCAGTTAACTACCGGAACTTGATATTGTCTACCTATAAGCCAACACAAGGTGTGAATCATCACAGGGGAAAGTCCGGTGATCAATAAATTTCTTCCAAGCTACAAGAAAGCTGAAGCGGGCTACAACCCTTGAATTTACTACTATCACGGCTATTATTATACATTGTTACGGGCTTCTGTTTTCGAAACTCTATTCGCTTTTATCTGAAATCGCAGCATTTATCGTTATAAAAATCTGATTCGAAATGTTTTCCATTCCAATATCTCCTGGATGAATACCAATACCACCAACTTCCCAAACTGACTTATCACCAAGATAATTTTGTTCATCTTTTGCATAATTGTAAGATTCTAAAAGTGGGAGGTGTGATAAATCAACCAAATAGCTATTAGTTGATAACGCAACTTTTTCAACAATTTTATTTTTAGGTAATGAAGGGAAAAATGGTGTTGTACAAATTGTCAGCGGATTACCATTTTTCTTAAACCTGTTAATCAACTCAATATATTTCTCTTTAAATAATATTTCATCTTTTTGACTTTTAATTTTGACATTTTCCCCAAGCTGAAAAACAATTAAATCAGGTTGATAATTAATTAAACTATCAATAGATTTTTGTTCCAATGATGCTAGATTACGCTCAAAAGTAGCAAATGGAGAAATTCGTAAACATATTTTTCTGTTCTGTAATTTACTTCCAACTTTATTGTAAAGTAGATGGGCATAATCTTTCTCAATCGAAGAAGCAGCCATTCCACTAATGTGGTTCCAACCTATTTCTTTATCAATTCCTTGATATGAAAGGCTATTACCAATTATTAGTATCTTATATTTCTCTCCATTATTATTATTGCAAGTATCCACAAATGACGGAATAAAAACATTATTCATAGCCTGTAATTGCTTGTCTTTAATAACCGTTTCTTTTTTCAAAATATTACTTATTCGATTTTTAATACTTGCACTTTTCGTATATCCAACATAACCAATCAGTAATATGTTAATGGTCATAGAAGAAATTAGTACTAATTTTAAATGTCCTTTCATTTTTATTTCCTTTTAATTTATAGTGCGGGGAATAAATGCGCCCCAATTAATTTCAAAGGCATTTTATCGGGAGTACCTGTTCTTTTAAGTGCGGTTAATACTCTCTCTCTTGGTGTCGTTGAATTACTATTATTAATTTATCGATCTGAAATAGTTATTGTACTATATTACCATATCCGATTATTATTGTTGAGATTATTAAAATGAGCATACCAATATAGACCAGTCTTATGGTTTTCACCTTCACACCAAACCATTCTTTGGCAAGTATTCCGCACAAATTGCTGAAAAAGATTACTGCCGCCATGTGGATACTCCAGCTGATAAAGTCGTATTTTCCCATAAATGTTGTACCCATTCCGTAAAAGAAAAAACCGGTATACCACATAATTCCGGCACAAATGCTGTACAGGTAATTAAGCGCTTGACTTTTAGTACAGGTTTTAAAAAAGTCCTTATAAGATTTGTTTTTAAAACTTAAAATAAGGCAGAAAATAAAATTCGCAATAAAGCCTCCTCCCATTATTAAAATAAATACAGGGGTATTTTGGAATATTGGCTTTGTTCCATGGTATACGGCGATATCGGCAACCGGTGACCCAGCTTGCAGGCCAAAAGCAAAACATGCGCTTAATATACCAGAGAAAATGGCAATCAAAATTCCTTTTGTAAGCGCAAATTCTTTAATAATTTTTCTCTTTTCTTTTTCTCCCAGCTCTCTTTCTTTAATAGAGCCGGCATATCCTACAATTGCAATACCTGATATACAAAGCATAACACCTGTTAAAATAATCCAACCTGATAAGGTGGTAAAAAGGACAGTGATATTTCCTGTATATATTGGAGGGATTATTGTGCCAAACGATGTACAAAAACCAAGGGCAATAGACATACCTAATGACATCCCCAGATAGCGCATGGTTAGTCCGAAAGTCAAACTTCCGAGCCCCCATAAAAATCCAAAAAGAACCGGATAAAACAAATGAGTTAAACTACTTTCACAAAATACACAATTAAGATTGGACACTAAAAATGATGCCACTAAAACAGGGCTTATTATCCATGCAAAAAATCCTTGCAATAACCAGTACGATTCCCATTTCCAATTTTTTACTTTGGTTAAGGGGTAATAAAAGCTTCCATGAAAGATACCACCGATACTATGCAATATAATGCCTAAAAAAGAATTCATAAAGTATTTATTAAAAGAGTTTTGACATATTTATCTTTCCTAA
Organism: Bacteroidota bacterium; assembly: GCA_039714655.1. Taxonomy (GTDB): domain Bacteria; phylum Bacteroidota; class Bacteroidia; order Bacteroidales. The sequence goes on along the minus strand of JBDLIX010000060.1, from coordinate 27,535 downwards.
ATCATTTTTATCCTGAATTACCAAAACTGACTCATCAATCTCTTTGATTAAACTTCCGGCAGTTTTGTATAACGCAATAATATTTTCAAGTGGAGTTCCTACCTGAATGGCATGCGATGGTCCCAGAAAAAGTCCTCCTTCTGGAAAAAGTTTTTTCCTTCGTTCCACTTCTCTAATTACATCAGCTTCGCTTCCGAAAGCAAGGGTACTTTGAACACAAACACTTCCACAAAAGGTAATGCCGGCCCCAAAATCATTTTTTAAAACAGCAATATCCATTTCCGGGGTGGTTGGTTGTACCACATCGTAAACATCCAATCCAAGCTCAATTAAGCGTGGCAAAAAAGCTCGAACAAAGCCACACATGTGCATCATTGTTTTGGCACCATAACTATGTGCCATATCAAAATATTTTTTGAATTTTGGAGCAAAATGTTTGTCAAATATCTCAAAACCAATTACCTGAGAATCCTGTGTGCCCAGATCTTCACCGATATGCGTAAAATCAATTAATCCATTGGCTTGCTGTAAAACACGTTCGTGCATGTCGTAGTAAAACTTAAAACGGGCTTCCATTATCTCCAGGTAAACCGGGTCGTCGGTGATTAGATCAATCAAAACCTGTTCAGTTCCCCTTGCCCTGGCTATGCTGTTTATAAAGTCCATATCGCCGGCAGTGCCAAAACAAACCGCATAACCTTGATCAAAAACTTCCTGACACTGTTGTTTAATGCTTGAATAATCGAAGCTGTCGGCTGTTGGGAAAAGCGAGCGATCCAACTCTTTGAGTGTATTTACACCGGCATAAGGAAGATAACTGGCTTCCAAATACCTCCCCCCCTCAAATTCAGTATATTTGTATCTTTCACCCCAGTATCCTTCCACACTACCATCAGGATATTTTTTCAGTTCAGGGCCAATATAGATGGGTTCAACATACCTGAAATCGTCGCCAACAACATGTAGCAACTGTTCCATATTTGTTAAGCCAAAATGATCCATTATCATCTGGTTTATTTCCGGTGTACCTTCGTGTTTTACCGGGATGCGATCGTAACCTGTCTGGTTTAAAGCCCCTAAAACTCTTTCTCTAGAATTCATCGTTTATATTTTGTTTATATGTTTTGGTCACTTTTGATTTTATAATCCAATTGCACTTCGAAAACGCTAACCATAGTTGGTACACTGGAAACGTTATTTGGGTCTCCTGATACCTGTTGTACATATTGTCCATACAGATGAAGTTCCTGTTTCTCTTTCCATAGTTCACTGTCGAAAGTGGGCTCCCATTGCCCCATATCTTTTTCAGAAATAGAGTTGTTCTCCCAGGCCATTTCATTGCCAAGCCTGCCTGACAGTAGGCAGGCTCCTCCCTGTCGGCTTTGTAAAATGATGTTCATATAGTTTTATTTCCACATGAACTACCCCGCTGCAAGCAGTCGGGGTATCTCTATAAGTTTTTAATTCGCAGCAAGCTGCGGGGAACTAACCCCAAAAAGATTAGAAATATTATTTAAGGTGTATAATATTTAAATTTCTTTTTAATGTTGCTAAAATCTGCATTTAAATGACGTATTCAGTCGTTGAAAAACTATTTAGCTAATGAGTATTTAAAAGACTACTTAACTTCTATTCTTTTTTTGAATAAGGATCGTAGTCTTCTTTTATTACTTTTTTGACAGCTTCCAGATATCTAAAACCATATTTCATGTCTGGTAAAAGGTAACTTCCTTCAACCCATTCATTCCAAGAAAAAATGGTTATTAAATTTGGCTGTTCTGGACGGTCATCACAATACTCTTTTGCTTTCTGGAGAAAGGAAGCAAAACTTTCAGGCGATTTGTTGTAAATAGTAATATCTTTTACCCCTTCTAACGGGAATCTTGGAGTATCGTCCCAACCTATAGAAACATTCGGGAAATATGGAACATTTAATGTTGAATCCAGTTTATGCCTTTTTTTAATGGTTTCTACCCCAAGTTTAATATAGTCGGTGTTATGTCCCCAACCGTATTTGGTCACACTATTTACCCCCAGGTATTCAACAATTTCATTTACTGTCATACCTTCGCTGTACTTATTGCCAAGTAAAGTAGGTTCGATACTACCACTTGCCCTGAATTGAAGATGCAGACCTGGAAAGCCTGCTTTTTTTGTTTCTTCCCTGAAGTATTCAAATGCTTCTTTGGTGTTCTTAAGTCCGCCCAAACCTTTCACCAGGTCAGTGGGTGAAAAAACATGGAATACAGGTTCGCCGTTTATTTTAAAATAGTTAGGCTGTTTGAAATACTGATTTATTACCCTGCCAACTATGATTTTAAAATTTCCCAAATCCACTGCTCCCCTCCAAAGAATAGAAGTATCGTCTTTATATTTATGTACATTCAAATAGTTTCTTGGAATATCGCAGTTGGCCCACATGATGTAAAATTTCATCTTGTTATTATTTTTGGCTTTCAGAAAACCATTGTTTAAGGTGCTTTCCAAAAACGGACCTTCGTTGTACCAATACCAGTCAAAAATAAATACATTAACACCATGGTCTGTGGCAGCGTCAATCCACTTTTCCATTACTTCCGGGTCATCATCCATTTCATAGCCCCAAAGGGGTACTTTGGGCTGGTAATGTCCTTCGAACCGGGATGTCCCTTTCTTTATAATCTCCCATTCACCGGTTCCCTCAGGCCATAGCATATCTCCAAATCTCTCGTCATGGTGGCATGATGGCCAAATATAAGCTGCTACGCTATATCCCTCATTTTGCACCTCATTTTGCCCTTGGTTTTTTACTTCCCGTGAGCAGGAAATATTCCCCCAGAAAAATAATAAACCCACCAACCATAATAGTCCCAGGTAAATTTTTAATTTGATTCGATTTGATTTCATAGGTATAAATTTTGAAATAATTTGCAGAAACGATAAATATAATTCTCAGTTAACTACCGGAACTTGATATTGTCTACCGATAACCAAACACAAGGTGTGAATCATTACAGGAAAAACTCCGGTTATCAATAAATTTCTTCCAAGCTACAAGAAAGCTGAAGCGGGCTACAACCCTTGAATTTACTACTATCACGGCTATTATTATACATTGTTACGGGCTTCTGTTTTACAAATGCCCATACCGTTTAGCGGTATGGGCAAAAGAACAATTTATTTATCACTGATAAGGATATTATCAATCTCTGTTCTTAATATCTCAAATCCCTTTTCTACACGTTCACGACGTAATACGTTTCTTTGTTGAGACTCTTTTAATTGCATCCGACGATCATTTACCATACGAATTGTCTCGTTCGGATTGGGCTCACCTAGATTATTGTGACGCTCGATAAATTTTACAGGATCCATGATCTCACGAAGTTCTTCTGTGGTGAGATGTGGTTCCGGATCGTCTGACAATCGTGCCGCCTCATCCAGCATAGCACCAGTTAATTCATAGGGTTTCAATTTCCTATGCACACGGGCCATGCGTACCATCACTCCACAAATACGATGTGCCTGACGAACTCCAAGATCATTTTCTAAAACCAATTTAGCAACAAGATCGGTTGTACAACCCCAGCCATCGCGAGTCAATTGCAATAGTTTTTCTCTGTCAACCCTTAAATTTTCTATGTCGTATTCAAGTATACCTAATGTCATCTCAGCTTCACATAAAGCGCCTATGGCGCCAACATTTGGTGACCTATATGCTGCTTGGTATATTGTTAATACATCCATGAGGGGTTCTTTATTCAGGGCGTTTACTCCCATATAGGTTGTCCCAAGGATGTTGTTCACACTTATACGAATATGTTCCCATTCAGAACCGGCATGTGCTTTATGGGGCATGAATTGGCTTCCTCCGGCTTCCAATAAATGTGTACTGTAACCATCCATGCCCCAAATGCTGTGATCCATTGCTGTACGACTTACGACCAGCATAATATTTGAAAGACCATACAGAGTGCTCATAACCCAATCCTGTCCGGGTTCTGCATCATAGGTAAGCTCTTTAGTTTCATCAAAACCAAGTAATTCTGTGATATAATCACGATCCACATAAAAACCCGATCCAGATGTAGCACCGCATCCTGCATTGTTTTGGTTCGTATGCTTATATGCCAGCTCTAAATATTCCAAACCTCGTGAAATTCCATCATGTAAAGCAAGTAGATAACTCCCGTAAGTAATTGGCTGAGCGTGTGCCATGTGTGACATGCCTGGCATGATTGTTTCTGAATGTCGCTCAGCTTTATTAAGCAGGACACCCAGTAAACTATGGATTGCATCAATTACATCCAATTGTTTTTCACGAATCCACATATGAGATAATGGTTCTTGCATGGTTTTTCCAAAATATGGTATGCTGGCATGATGTTCATCCAAAACCATTTTTAGCTTTCGTTCACCACCTACTTCTACTTTTTCCAATCCAGAAAGAACCGTCCGTGCTTCATCAGTAGTAATATAACCCTGTTTGTGCAACATTAACGTCCATGCCTGATCCATTAATTTAGGATTATATAAATACCTTTGGCCTCGCCCTATTTTTTCACCTCCGAATCGCTCAATTTCATTCTGATAATGGCGCACTTTTTCACTCCTCGCTCTATTTCCTGCAGAATAATCGGGACCGCCTGCATGACCGGCAATAATCCCACGTCTACGAAAATGCTCAAGTTCTTCTTTACTAACTGACTCAGGTAATTTTAGAGTATCTTCTTTTTGCTGACAGAACTCACTTGAAGTTACTGCGTGGCAAGTTTCAGGTAAAAAAATCCATTTTACTGCAATCATTATTACAATAATAAAAGAACGTTTTAAAAATCTCATTTTTATATATTTTTGTGATTAATAAATAATTATAATACATATATTCTATTGATTTATTGCGCGATAGGTTCACACGAAAAAAACAACAGACTGTTTAGGTACGACCATCACTTCTGCATTACATTATGCAATAATTTTTATTGTTCTAGCCTCAGTAATTGGTTGTTTTCACAATGCTTTTTATGTATCTATTAACTCTTTTAAACTCAACTCCTCTTCTGCTCGAATTTCTATCCATTTTGGATAGGTATTGCAACGAGAGTTATCAATTAGTTTTATTGGATACATATACTCTAAAAACTTGCCACTCTTCGTACCTAACCAAGCCTATACTATCTGTTTAACCCCAAGCAATGAATACAATCCAAGTTCAATCCACGTGAAGATTGTTGTTGTCTTCTTAGTGAAGTAATACGGAGTCACCCTGATTTACTTATATACGAATTTGAATTTCTTTATTAGAGGTATGAAATAATTTAATATCCAGGATTTTGCGTTAAGTTTGGATTTATTAATATTTCTTTGGAAGGAATCGGCCACAAATAATGCTTCGCAGCGTCAAATTTTCTAGTCGATAATAATCTGATAAAACCCTGATTATATAATGAGGTAAAATCAGGTATACCATCTTCATCAATAGATGGTGTTTCCGGGAGAAACCATAATCCAGGATTGACTACTTTTTCTCTTAAATCATCAACTTCCAATAAACCATAATCAGGATTGGTTAATACTTTTTCTGCCAACCTCCATCGAGTAATATCATTTAACCTGAGATCGTTTTCAAAAGCAAATTCCACCCTCCGTTCCGTACGCAAAATTTTTCTTAGTTCAGACTGATCCATGGTTGTAACGGCTGGATAAGATGTAGTTTCTGTATAATCAACTCCATATGCACGGGCTCTCACCTTGTTAATTGCATCCAACACACTGTTATCAATTTCACCTAATTCAATTTTAGCTTCTGCATACATAAGCAAAACATCCGCATAACGCATCAAGATTACATCATTATCGGCTTTCCAATCAAGCCAATCTTCATCAATATATTTTTTCATTGCTAACCCATTATAGGTTGCAAATTGAGTTACAGCTCTGTTTTGTTTATTATCTACAAGGGCACCTGTATTGTAATTCATAACTTTCAATGTATCAGGATGACATGAGTATTGAATGCCTAACCATTCTGTATCAAATTCTGCTATTGTTGCCGCACAGCGTGGATCACGGTTCTTAAATGGTACATGTGGATCGAATAAGGGTGATTCATCAATGGGCAATCCATCCGTGCATAAATAGGAACAAAACAAATCCCACGATGGTGTGCTACTTCCCCATGCACCGTGTGTTCTGACAACATAATGCCGAGGGTTCAAAGGAAATTTCACATTTAAATCTATGGAAAAGGCTGAACAAAAAATTGTTTCTACAGAATTTTTCGTTTTATTCAGAAACAATGTGTAATAATCGGGGAAAAGTTCATAAATCCCCAGATTAATACATTCTTCTGCCGCATCTCTTGCGATGGAATAATCTCCGTTATATAATGCAGTACGTGCTTTCATTGCAAGAGCTGCACCCTTGGTTGCAAACTGGTATTCCTTACTACTATAAGTTTCAGGCAGGTACTCGGCTGCATAGTCAAAATCAGCATAGATTGCATCCAGGATGGTTTCTTTATCTGTGCGGGATAATGAAAATGCTTCATCTATAGTTAGTATACTTGTGTAAAATGGTACATCACCAAATAAAAAAATCAATCTTGAGTACTGTGCTGCTCTTGCGAACCGCCCATTTGCCGCATACTCATTTAATTTTTCTTCAGACAAGTTAGCCGCCCCATCATCAATTTTTGACAGTAGTATGTTCGCTTGGGCGATACAGTTATAAGAGTTATTCCATGCAGCTATAACATATCCTGTTTGCCCATTAATTGTACCAGCAGCTAGTGGTAGTAATGTAGACCTATACGATCTATCATCAGTATTCCACCAACTAGTAACAAGATAAGAACTACTTGTCGCCCAATAACTAGTTTTATATAGATTGGCAACCGACATTTGCCATTGCTCTTCCGAGTTAAACCAAGATTCACTTGAACCTTCTGATAAAGGGAATACGTCTAAATCGTTACATGAACTGAAAAGAAAGACGCAACCCGATAATAGTATTATTAGTTTTTTCATCTTAATCGAATTTATTGAAATTAAAATTTAGCTGAAATACTTAACGTAAAAGCCCTTGTAATCCAATAGCCTTGTACTTGCCCCCAACCAGCTGTCCAGCTTGATGTTGTTTCAGGATCCCATCCCACAGGATAGTTATCAATTGAGAAAAGATCGGTTACATTTGCACTCAATCTGATTTCTTTCAATCTCACTTTCGAAACAACATTGGTAGGGAGGGTATATCCCAGGTGTATATTTTTGAGCCGGAAGTAAGCTCCGTTAAACATCCAGAAATTTGAACTGGCTGAATTATTGACTCTTGCCACCATGCCAATCCTCGGGTATGGGACTGAAAGATTTTGTTCATCGGTGTTGTATTTACTCCAATAGTTACCCATGATGATGTCTGATACTTCCATGGATGGCCTTGGATTCTGAAGTGGCTGGACCATCGGGTCACTTATCATTGAATTTTGCTTGCCAACACCCTGGAATACTAAACCAAAATCAAAGCCTTTATATAATACTTTTATATCCCCACCATATAAAAACCTGGGGAAAGAACCCCCGAGTAATACCCGGTCATACTCAGGTGATATTATCCCGTCAGGCTCACCATCCGGTCCACTGATATCTTTGTATTTGATATCACCAGGGCCAACATTGCCATTTAAAACGGGAGAATTATCCACTTCTCCCTGAGTCTGATAGATACCTTCAGACTCATAACCGAACCATTCATTGAATTCACTACCTTCGAACTTCACCTTTGAACCTAAAAACTCAGTGCCACCCAGATCACCCATTATTGATACAAAATCGGACAAATGTGCTCTCGCAGAGTACCTGAGATCACCTATTTGATCAGACCAACCAATAGACAGCTCCCATCCGTTTGTGCTCATCTTTCCAGTGTTCTGCTGGGGATTACCCAGCCCAATAAAATCTGGAATTTCAAGGGCTAGTAGCATATTCCTGGTTGCCTTGCGAAAATAATCTGCTGTAATTCTTAAACGATTGGCAAGAAGATTGGCATCAATACCAAAATCTAATACCTCAGTTGTTTCCCATGAAATATCTTTAATTGCATAGTCTGAAATACCAGCTGTTTGGACAGAAACGACGTCATTTCCTTGATACAAAAGCGAAGAGCCGAATCCAATTGTTGACTGATATGGATAATAGCCAATTCGCTCATTACCAAGAACTCCCCATGATGCCCTCAATTTCAGGAAGCTTAACATTCCAGTGTTTTCCATGAAGTCTTCTTCTGATAAAACCCATCCTGCCGAGAAGGAGGGGAATAGGCCCCATCGATAGTCTTTTGCAAACCTGGATGAACCATCATATCTCACGTTTGATTGAAATAGATACTTATGCTTATAATCGTATGTCAGGCGGCCAAAAATTGACCGACTGGCATATTCGTATGCACTTCCATTATTGAACTGGAAATTTTCATTACCAATATCCAGGTATGGATAATCCATAAGCTCATATTCGTCACGGGAAGCTCCCAGGACTTCATAAAAATTGGAATATTCCTCATAACCAAGCAATAACTCAACATTATGGTTATTGAAGCTTTTAGTATAATTAGTAAAGAATTGGATTGTTGTTGACAACCTGTAGTCTCTACCTTCATCTAAACTAGTTGTTGAAGCACCGATTATGGTTCCGGCAATAGTCTCTGGATCATCATAAGCTGTATAGGTAATTCTTTTCTTAAAAAATTTGTCTTTTATATAGTGTAATTCCGGTGAGAATACAGCTGAAAATTTCAAATCTTCCCATGGAGTAAAATTTAATTGCATTTTACCTCCAACAACACTTGAATTCCTTTTATTGGATCCACCGTATTTAAACAAAGCGTATGGATTATCACCTCCCTTGCCCTCCGCAATTCTTCCATCCTGCCATTCAGCGGCATAGATAGTACCGGCTGATGGTCCTGGTGCCGGATTATATCTTGGTTTATTATTTATATAATACAATGAATGTAGATTTACATCCAATGAGAAGAACTTATTGATGTTTATGTTATTATTAGCTCTCAGTGTAATCCGATCATAATTACGTCCATCGAACAAAGCATTTGTTTTGTCGTAGTTTAAGGAAACAAAAGTGCTTACAATATTAGTTCCGGCAGAAATTCCAATCATATGTTTCTGACCTGCAGCTAAATTGTTGAGCATCAAAGGTGTCCAGTCGGTAATTGGATATTCATCGGGATTACCATTACGCAATTCAAAATAATTGTCAATTAAATCTGCCGAAAATATTGGGAATTCCCCTCCTTCAATATTATCATTGTCATTCCAGGCAATTTCATTGAGGACCTTCATATAATCCACGGCATTTGCATATTCAGCTACCCTGGTAGGTTGTTCAATTGTATATTTATAATCATAGGTCATACTAATTTTGCCTGGCTTAGCTTTCTTGGTTGTTACTATAATAACCCCAGCCGCCGCTTTTGAACCATAAATTGCAGCAGAAGCTGCATCTTTCAGAACCGAAATATTTTCAATGTCATTGGGATTCATCCAATCAATGGAATTGCTAGGTATGCCATCGATAATTATTAATGGATTACTATTACCAATAGTAGTAATTCCTCTAATTCTCAAACTTGCACCGACATCAGCCGCACTACCTCCTGAACGTGTTACCATTAGGCCGGGAATTGTTCCTTGTAGTAACTGAGAGACACGTACAGGGCTCTTTTCAGATAGTTCTAATCCTTGGACTGAAGCAACAGAACCGGTCAGATCCTTTTTTCTCATCGAACCATATCCAATAGCTACCACTTCTTCAATACCAATAACATCGGGTTGCATGTTGACATCAATGGTGGTCTGGTTTCCGACGGCCATTTCCTGCGAAAGATATCCAACATAGGAGAATACCAGAATTGCCGAGGGGTCATCCACCTCAATGGTAAATTTTCCGTCCAGGTTGGTGACGGCTCCCCTGGTGGTCCCTTTTACAGTAACGGTCAGGCCGGGCAGGGGCTCCCCATTCTCATCGGTGACGATTCCAGAAACCGTAATGGGTTGCATGATGTTTTTAATATCCGACAGATACTCTTTTGGTGACAATATGATTTGCCGATCCATGACGAGATAATCTATATCTGTTTCGTCAAAAACCTGGGTCAAGATTTTGTCAATTTTCTCGTCCTCAAACTGAGCATTTACTTTCTTGGCATCATCCACGAGTTTTGAGTTATAGAGGAAAAAAAAATCACTATTCTTTTCTATCTCCTGCAGAACGCTTTTAATCGTGACCTGCTCCAGGTCCAGTGATATGTTAGTGATCTGCGAATAAGCGTTATCTGCAAACACCTGGAATGTAGTGAGAAACAACAAAATCAGAATATTTCTCATGGTTTTCAGAATTTTTTGTGGTAGCAGGATTTTTAGTAACTCTGCATGACTCCTACATAATTTTTTCATACTTTTGACATGTTTAGCTTGTTAATACTGGTAGTGACTAGTAGAAATTTAACTTGCTGAATCTGAAGGAAAACGCTGGCACGCGTTTTCCTTCTTTCATTTAATTTTGTCAATTCACATCATACATTTTTTAGTTTTAGGGGTTAGTTAGAAATTTGTTTGATGTTAGTGTGTTCTTTTTCTTTTCAGCCGGAGTTCAATCTTTCGTTTTTCAAAGGTTCCGTCTTCCTTCCGTGTTCTTCCCAGATCCCTGTATTCGATAGGTGCTGTCAGGGTTAACAGCTTCAGAACTTCATCCAGTGTCTCGTCCTGAAAGGTGCCTACATAGGTAAATGTCTCAAGCTCCTTATCCTTTAGGATGATATCCACATTATACCAGCGGTTACATTTCTTCACCACTTCCTTAAAGGTGTCATCCCTGAAAATAAGTTTTCCGTTTTTCCAGGAAATGGCTTTTTCAACATCTGTTGTTTTAATCTGATATGAGGAAGAAACAAGATCAAATGAACACATCTGACCCGGATCCAGTGTTCCTAATTCTTGTATCATTTCACCTTTCTTCCCCAAGACTTGGACCATACCTTCCACCAGGGTCACCTCATTCAACTTATCGGACGGGTAAGCCATTACATTAAACGAGGTGCCATATGCCTTCACCTTAACATGATTTCCCGAAACTACGAATGGTTTCCTGGGATTGCTTTCTACCTCAAAAAATGCTTCACCGGAAAGGCGGACCTCACGAGTTTTACCCCTGAATTCAATTGGAAATTCAAGCGTTGATTCCCCATTCAGCCAACCCCGGGAACCATCTGGAAGATGAAACTTGGTTCGGACACCCGGGGGGCATTGTATTTCAGTGTATACTATATCACTTTTGGGAGCATAGATTTGATCCTTTAATGTCCACATATAGATGATCAGGGGAATGAACAGAACAGCGGCAACTCTTGATATAATTCTGAGGTACCTGACAATGATTCTGCTTTCTTTCCCGGCAGGTCTTTCCTGCAGCCTGATCCTGTGATGTATCCTGTCCAATAAGTTTTCAGCCTTCTCTTCAGGAAGGAGTGACCGGTTATCCGGGTTGTCCCATAATGGGAATGACGTTTTTTTTAAGGATGACTCTTCATTTAAGCTTGAAAACCAACCAATTATAGCGTCCTTGTCCTGCCGCGAGCCCTTCCCCGCTAAATATCTATCTAATATCCTGCTATCTATCATACACTTATCAATGTTATTCTTCTCATAAAATTTCCAGAAACCGGAAGTACTTTTTTAAATACTTCCGGATCTTTCAACCAACCTTAAAACTAACCTAAACTACCAACCTAAACTTCTACTTCTACGAAAATCTAGTCTATTGGAGCTTCTTATTATAAAGATCCATCACCCTGCATTTACGCACAAATACCTATGCTATTTAGATTATTTCCAGATATCCCTGAAAGTAAGATCCTATTCAATCGATGATGATCATCCTGAGGAATTTAATTGAGATTTCGCTAAAGCAGAAGCCAGAATATGATTAGCGGAATAAGATGCTCTTCCTTAAATACTTTTTTAAGAAACGCCCTGGCACTTGACAAATGGTTTTCGACTGTTCGCTTGTTAATATTCAGTTTACCGGAGATCTCGGTACTGCTTAGTCCTTCCCTGATACTTAGCAAAAGTACAGTCTTTTGCCTGGAGGGAAGTTTATCGATAATATCTCCGGCTTTGGTCATGAGATCATTGAATTCAACCTCTGAGATGACTGAGCTGTCATCAAATACTGAAGAAATGGCATACGTTTCCAACTTTCTTTTTTCTATGGCCATATTCCTGAATATCTTTCTGATCTGATTGAACGCAATGGTAAACAACCATGCATTGAGGTTCTTGATATTCTTTAGCTTTTCACGACTGTTCCAGACTGTGATGAACAGTTCCTGAACCACCTCTTCAGCATCATGCTTGTTTTGTAAATATCTGTACGAGAAGGAGTAAACTTTATTATAATAGAGCCTGTATAATTCATCAAAGGCTAATGAATCGCCCTTAATTAAATCCTCAATCAGTTTATTTTCAATATCCTTTTCAGGCATGTTAGCAGGATTAGTGCTTCAAACATACAACAAAATATTTTTAGGTCGATATGGCTACGGCAAGCATTAAAGGGGCAGTTCTACTTCTGTAGCATAGTTTGTCTGGCAGAGAATCTTAACTCCGATTTATCCTAAATCCCATAGAGAAGAAGAATGTCCTGATCAGCATTTCAGATTTAGAATCTTTCCCCTGAGACGGCTCATATTATAGTCCTTATTTTAGGTTCATATACATCTGCCATGATTACACTTTTTATTCCTTAGTAGGTTCTAGCAGTTCCCTTACATCAACATCAAGTATCATTGCAATTTTTCTGAGAACTTCTATACTTGGTTGCGCATTATTATTGCAATAATTAGTGACAATTACATAGCTTTTATTAATTTTTTCAGACAACCATATTTGTGTCCTTCCCTGTTCTTTCAATACCGCTTTGATCCTGTTCATTTTATCCATTTGAAAAATGATTCTCACTACGTATAGTGATAAACATGACTTTACAATTATATACGAAAATACAGTATATAAATATATTGTGAAATATCATCCAATAATATATATTTGTATTGTATTTTAATAGATATCCCTATTGTAACAAGCAGAAGTTTCATCTCTCGAATTGATGTGGCAGAGCATGAAGCAGAAAAATGAGTGCCCGGAGGGCGTGTTTTACTGGCTTTTGCGAGCGGGTCGGCTAAAAGCGGGTTGGAGCTTTACTCTTTGCCTGTACCGGAAACCGGACTGGCAATGTGTAAAGCAGCGCTGGCCAAAAAAGTGATGGAAAAAGGAAAACAATCGATCTCAGAGGTATTCAAGATTTCGCTGAGAACCGAGATAGGTGATGTACCAAAGTTTACAACTATTCACTGTTATGCACAACCGGATTTGTGAACAAGCCGATTTGACGGAATTCTTTGTCTGCCGCGGCGGATACTGGATATCTGGTTGCCAGATGTTTCACCGATCTACATTGATCACCAATCCGCCGGCTGACCGGCTCCCAAAGCCCTATCGTATGGAGAATTCAGCGAACAGTTCCGCAACCCTGTCCGCCAACCGGTGCCTGTGGCGGAGGCACTCAGCCCGACACGGGCGGAACCGCTATAGATCAGGAATTTTTACCTTCTTCTCCTTCGAAGAAGGTTCGAACTTCGTTCAAAACAGCCGACAGCACTAAAACAAAACCCTCTCAACATAAGTGTGTTAAGAGGGCTATTTGTCGGGGTAGCGGGATTTGAACCCACGACCTCGTCGTCCCGAACGACGCGCGCTACCGGGCTGCGCTATACCCCGATTTGGTTGGCAAAACTACCAAAACTTTATGAACTTTTAAAGTGGTGTTCGCACTCAGCCAATAACTTTTCTGCATCAACAGGTACCACACCAGCCTTCTCGCATACCTGGCCTCCTGCCAGGTTGGAAATGGCAGCTACTGACGCGGCATCCTGACCGGCGATCATGCAAAGGGCGGCCACACTGATCACCGTATCTCCTGCCCCGGATACATCCGCAATATCCCTTACCACAGCAGGGATATGCACATGTGTGCCATTGTTTGAAGTAAGAATCCCGTGTTCACTAAGGGTGACCAGCAAGGTATCGATCTCCTGCTTCTTCTGGTATCTCTTCAATGCTTTTGAGAGCTTTTCGATCTCATTTTTCTCTATATCCAGCTTCAGTCCCTTTACCAGCTCCTTATAATTGGGTTTGAAGAGTTTCACCTTGCGGTAGAGATTAAAGCTTCTGAATTTAGGATCCACCAGAACCGGTACTAACGCCTTCTCAGCAGCATTGATCACTTCCGAAATTACCCTGGGTACCAACACTCCCTTATCGTAATCCTGGAAAATAATGGCATCAATTCCGCCACTTTCCAGCAGGCTGTTGATCAATTCCAGGAATTGGTCCTGTACCCTCATGGTGAGTGGGGCATCCATCTCCTCATCCACGCGCAACAAATGCTGGTTGCTACTGATGATCCGGGTCTTCTGGGTGGTCAGCCTGTGACCATCCACTACCAATCCGATATCCGTCAGATTCTGCTCCTCCATCAACTCCAGAAAGAGTTTTCCACGGTAGTCTTCTCCAATGACAGAGCAGAGAATGGGTACTGCGCCCATGGCCTTCACATTCAGGGCCACATTGGCTGCACCTCCCAGACGATTCTCCTCCATCACACCCGATACGATGGGGACCGGTGCTTCAGGAGATACCCGTGTTACATCTCCCCAGAGGTATGTATCGATCATCACATCTCCAATAATCAGTACCTTCTGGTTTGGAAACTGCTTAAAAAGTTTCGGGAAATCAATGGATTCAAACATCTGCTCAAATAAAAGTAGCGCAAAGATAGGATTTTAAACTCAATGAGGATCCACATCAACAGAGATACGGATAGACTTGTAGACCTCATTGCCGGAAATACCATCCAACACCTCTTTGAGTAGCTGCCTCGCCCTTTCAAAGGAGGCTTCGCGTTCAATTTTGAGAATAATTTGTTTGATAAAAGCGTTGTTGACTTTTCTTACAGGGGGGTATTGTGGACCATATACGCGTGTAGAGAAGATCTCTTTTAGCTCTTTTCCGACCAGATCAGTGGCACCATCAAGGATGGAAGGGATCTTATGTCTGAATGAGATGCGGATCAATCGTTTGAAAGGTGGATAGCCAAAGAGTTGCCGCTCCTCCATCTGCTCCTGGTAAAGGCCTTCATAATCGTTGTTACAAATATACTGGATCACCGGATGATCGGGATCCATGGTCTGAATAATCACCTTGCCACGCTTTTTTCTCCTTCCGGCCCTGCCACTCACCTGGTAAATCAGTTGGAAACTCCTTTCAAATGCCCTGAAATCGGGAAAGTGCAACATGCTGTCTGCATCCAATACCCCCACCAGGCTTACATTGTCAAAATCCAATCCTTTGGAGAGCATTTGGGTACCGATCAAAACATCCAGCCTCCCCTCCTCAAAACTGCGAATTACTTTCTCATATCCTTTGGCAGAACGGGCAGTGTCTGCATCCAGCCTTCCCACCCGGATGCCCTCAAAAACCAACGCAATCTCATCTTCTATCTTCTCAGTCCCAAATCCTTTCATAACCATACGGGTTGCCTCGCAGGAAGGACATCCTCCTGGCATAGGCTCCTTATGACCGCAATAGTGACACTCCATTTTACCACTGATGCGATGGTAGGTGAGACTCACATCACAACGGGTACATTTTGGGATATGGCCACATTCGTTGCAAACAATATAATTGGAGTATCCCCTCCTGTTCTGAAACAGAATTACCTGTTCCCCATTGGTCAGGGCTTCTTTGATACCATCCACCAGCTGTGGAGTGAAATAAGAAACCATCTGCTTCCTTTTTGTGGCCACCCTGGTATTGGCCAGGATGATCTCCGGTGGCTCCACATGACCAAAACGGGATGGAATGGTGGCATATCCGTATTTATTGCTTCGGGCATTATATAGCGATTCAAATGAGGGTGTTGCAGTTCCCAGCAATACCCGTGCATCATGGTATAGAGCCAATATCTGGGCCGAATCCCGGGCATGATAACGGGGCGCAGGATCGTGCTGTTTAAAAGTATTTTCATGTTCTTCGTCAATGATGATCAAACCCAGTTCCCCGAAGGGGAGAAAGATGGCCGAACGAACACCAATCACTACCCGGTAGGTTTCATCATCGGTAAGCCCCAGCAAGTTCCTATATACATGCACCCTTTCCGAATCGCTGTATCGGGAGTGGTAAACCCCGACCTGATTACCAAATACCTGTCGCATTCGTTCTATGATCTGGGTAGTAAGTGCTATTTCCGGAAGCAGATAAAGCACCTGCCGCTCCCGCTCAATCATCTCCCTGATCAGGTGGATGTAAAGTTCTGTCTTCCCACTGGAAGTAACCCCATGCAGCAACACAGCCTGATGTTTCTGAAATTGTTGCCTGATATCCTCAAGGGCTTTCGATTGCTCCTCATTCAGTGAGAATGGATCTCTGGTATGCAAATCCTGACTTTCATACCTGCCCAATTCTTCCCTGTCGACCTGCTCCATGTATCCCTTTTTAATAAGGGTGGAAAGGGCTCCCGATGCACCGGGCTGTTTGATTAACTCCCGCTTGAGTACCTGAGTTGCAGTTCCAATATTTTCTGGCTCCACCGGATTACCTGATTCTGCCAGCTCCAGAAAGCGTTCAACCACCTCCTTTTGTCTGGGTGCCCTGTTCAGCTGATCCAGCAACTGGTGCAAAGAATCCTCAGAGGTATATTCACTGAGGAGTCGTACATAAGAGACCAGTTTTCGCTGCATTGCCGGGCGTACAAACTCATTGATCTCCACGGCACCTTTTTCCACCAATCGCTTCAAAATGGCTAGTGGATTTTTAGCGACTTCAGCCATATCCAGATCTCCAAGGGTAACCTCTCCCTGCTCCTTCACCACTTCATACAGTAGCCGTTCGTGCCGATCCAATGTACCGTCTTCAGTGTATGCTCTATTGATCCTTACCCTGGACTCACTCTCGGGTCTCAGTCCGGATGGAATGGCTGCCCGCATCACCTCTCCGAAAGTACACATGTAGTATGTGGACATCCATTCCCAGAGTTGAAGTTGTTGTTGGGTGATCAGGATTGTTTCATCCAGTAGATCAATGATCGCTTTAGGGGTAAATCCTTCAGGGGAAACAGTGCCCAAAGAGTGAACGACAGCACTGTAGATGCGTTTTTTACCGAAGGATACCAGCACCCTGCATCCTGGTGAAATCCTATCAACCAGCGACTCTGGCACAATATAAGTGAATGTGCCCTCCACTGCCAAAGGCAGTATCACCTGTGCATACAGATTGTGATCTGACATAGACGGTAATGTACAAAAAAATGAGAGGAGCAAAAAAGAATACTCCGGACAGGGAGGTTATTTAGACGGAAAGGATCTCAACCATCTGCATCTCTTCGGGATCCACCTTCTTCTTCACTTTAATCACTTTTCTAAAGGGAACATAGACCAGTTCTGAATGGTGGAACCCCACCATCACACTCTTCTGATCATCCATCAAGGCCTCAATGGCCGCATATCCCAGTTTACCTGCGCTCACACGATCGTAAGCCGAGGGTGTACCTCCCCGCTGAATATGACCCAGTATAGAAACCCTGACATCATAGTCCTTGAAGTCATCTTTCACCTTGTCAGCTATGGCAAAAGCGCCCCCCTCTTCGTCACCTTCAGCTACAATGATGATGTTGCTGGATTTCTTTCTTTTAAATCCCTTTTCAAGATAGCTTTTCAATTTCTCCACCTGATGGTGAACTTCAGGGATCAGAATGGCTTCAGCACCGCAGGCAATTCCACTTCTAAGGGCAATGAATCCAGCATCCCTGCCCATTACCTCGATAAAAAAGAGCCTGTTGTGACTACCGGCAGTATCTCTGATTTTATCTACTGCTTCTACCACCGTATTGAGGGCAGTGTCATATCCAATGGTATATTCTGTTCCGCAAATATCATTGTCAATGGTTCCGGGGATCCCGATAAAAGGAATGTCAAAATACTCATCGCAGAAAACCCTGGCCCCGGTTAGTGATCCGTCACCACCGATCACCACCACCGCATCGATCCCTGCTGCCTTAAGATTCTCATAGGCTTGCTTCCTTCCCTCAGGCTCCATAAACTCTTTACTCCGGGCTGTCTTGAGAATGGTCCCACCTCTGGATAGTATATCGCTGACACTGTGCGCCTTTAAATTCACAAAATGGTTATGGATCATGCCGTGGTATCCATGCCGGATACCCGTAACTTCGAGTCCGTAATATAAAGCAGTACGTGTCACTCCCCTGATGGCAGCATTCATACCCGGTGAGTCACCTCCTGATGTAAGTACACCGACCCTTTTGATTTTCCCCATTGTAACCTGGTTTTTAACTGCCGCAAAAATAACGAAAAAAAGTGTTATGCACAGGTTAACTTCTTAACCTGAATCAATACCGATTCAAGCTGGTCCCTGGAAGTGGAAGTTGCACCGCTGATTCCTATGGATTTGATCCCTGACAGCCATCCGGGATTAATTTCATCTCCATCGGAAATCCAATAAGTCAATGGATTAACGGTTTTGCAGAACTCAAAGAGCATCTTCCCGTTGGAAGAATTCTTCCCACTCACAAACAGGATTAACTCCTGTTTTTTTGCGAAGGAAGAGAGTCCGGGTTTTCTTTTTTTCATTTGACCGCAGATGGTGCAATCAGATTGAAATGAGCCTTTTGAAATTGCCTCTGGTAACTCTTTCAGATGCGCCTTCAGAGCGATCTCCACCTCTCTGAACCGATCCGGGTCCATGGTAGTCTGTGAGAGGAGGTACACCTTCTTCCCGGGATCGATTTTTGAAATATCCTCTTTGGTACTTACCACCACGGCATCCCCATTTACCTGTCCAAGCAAACCAATGGTTTCCGGATGATCCGATTTCCCGAAAATGACCAATTGCTCAAAATCCCGATCCATGGAATCATAGGTTTTCTTCAGCTTTTTTTGAAGTCGGGAAACGATGGGACAGGTGCCATCAATGATCTCGATCTGGTGCTTCCCGGCCAATTGATAGGTAGAGGGTGGTTCTCCGTGAGCCCTGAACAATACCCGCTCCGGTTTCAATTCAAACAACTCCTTGTGATTGATGGTTTTCAATCCAAGTGAGTGCAACCGTTGCATCTCCGAAGCATTGTGCACCATCTCTCCAAGTCCGTACAATCCACTTCCCTGCTGAAGGTGTGATTCTGCGGTTTTAATGACCGTCTCCACACCAAAACAGAATCCAGCCCCGGGATCAATCTCAATTATCACCATTCAATTCCACCATTAAGCTGTTAAACTTTTCCCTGAACCACTCCATCTGATCATCGACAGTCATATTGCTATTATCCATCACTATGGCATCTTCAGCCTTTTTCAGGGGACTGTCTTCCCGGCTTGAATCGATATGGTCACGTTTTTCCAGGTTTAAACGAACCTCTTCCAGTTCAGCATTCAATCCTTTTTCAATCAGCTCCTTATAACGTCTCATAGCCCGCACTTCGGGCAAAGCAGTAAGAAATATCTTCAACTCCGCCTCCGGAAAGACCACCGTACCGATATCACGACCATCCATCACAATACCTTTCTCCACTCCAAGTTTCCGTTGGTACTCCACCATCTTCCTGCGCACTGCAGAAATGGCAGCAATATAGCTTACATGACCCGATACATCCATTCCCCGGATCATATCTTCAACCATGCGACCATTGAGGTATATTTCAGTCCTTTGTCTCAAACTGTTAAATTGCAGGTCAAGCTCAATGCCGTCCAGTAACCCTTCCACCAACTCAAGGGAAGGAGCATCTGTCAGATCAAACAATCCAGATTCCATGGCAGCCAGTGTTACCGACCTGTACATGGCCCCTGTATCGATATATGCATAACCCACCTCCTGAGCGATCCTTTTTGCATAGGTACTCTTTCCGCATGAAGAGTGCCCATCCAGGGCAATGATTATCTTCTGATGTTCCATGATCATGATTACTGCTTTCTGTAAAACTCGGAAAGGTTGGTGGTGAGTGAGAAATGGTTGGTTCCTCCAACCAGGTGATACGATGCCCGTCCAAATGCAAAATGAAATTTTGATACTTTGAATCCAAATCCCCAGGAGAATCCCACCATTCCGGGTCTGGCATTCACCTTCATCTCCTGTCTTCTTTTGTAATTGTATCCCATGTCAATATGAAAATTCTCTCCCAGAAGGAATTCAACTCCGAAAACCATGTGTCTCATAAGTCTATCACCAAACTTATCAAATCTGCTTATTTCTGTTTCGCTTCCCAACGAATTATTATCACCCTCATCAGGCTTTTTGTAGGTAAGGTCCCAGCGCTCCAGATTCTGCATGGTAATGTTGAAACGAAAAGGAGCATGGGCCAGACCCTGGGTGATCCCGGCCTGGACCTCAAAGGGCAGCTTTTCCCTGGTACCGGTGTAGGAGGTGATCTGTGTTCCCAGGTTTTTTGCCACCAAACCGATGGTGGTCAGTGTGCGGGGATGGTGATAGGTGATTCCGGCATCAAGGGCTATTCCAAAAGAGCTGTACTGTTCAAAGGAAGAGAAAATGGGTTTAAGATTTACACCGGCTGTGAGGAATGTATCGATGATGGATCTGGAATAGACCAGGTTCATGGCATATTCCGATGCCCTGAATGTACCCATGGATTGACCCAGTTCATCGGTCCTGTCAAAAGTTCCGTAATCCACATAGTGCATGCCAGCAGCAAAGTTGCCAATACCTTTCACAGAGTATCCATAGGAGGCATAACCATAGTTTACACCTGCAAAATAGTCCACATAATTCAGGTTAAGATGGTTATGCATTCCTTGGGAGAGCAAGGAGGGGTTGTGAAATATAAGGTTGATATCATCATCCATCAGCGAGACCACTTCACCTCCCAGTGCCGAAACCCTGGCAGAGTTGGTCAGGCCGAGAAAGCTGTAAGTCGATTCGCCTCCCTTTTGGGCCATTAACATGACTTGCAACAGCAGGAAAACTCCGATGATCACTACCCTTCTCCTCATTACCATATTAAACGACCCTATGACCATGTATATTATTCCTTAAGGTATTTTAAAATTCTATCACCAGCCTGATCCACCCACTGCCGGTAAGCGTGGTAATCAAAAGTCTTCATTTCATATTGGATACCGGGCACCACCTGTTCAACTGCAATGCCGATCCCACTACGCTCCACATCCGCTGCATTGCACCTTTGTTCAAAATGGTGCTGAGATGGGACCACCACCAGGGGAATACCGAGGTAAGCAGCCTCGGCCACAGTATCAAATCCGGAAGTGGTAATAAGGCCCTTGCAGGCTGCCATCATCTCTCTGAACCTCTCATCATTCAGGGGATGAATACAAATCCCGGGAGGCAGGCTAATTTCGGGGGAAAGTGTGGTGAACACATCAGCCTGAAAATCAGGATCCTCCCTCGAAAGACGAATCAAGTCGAAAATGTATCCCTCGTTCAACAGGTATACCAGGAACCTGTCGCCCGATTGGTGAGTGATCTCCCTGAAATTCCTTCTAACCAGCGGAGGAACAACATCTATAGAAGAATCGCCCTTCAACTCCCTGAAGGAGAGTGCCAGAACCCGGTCACACGACTTCATTACAAGTGTGGTATGCATTTTCAGTAGCCACCGGTGCCAGGCTGAACCCCTGTTGCAACGGTAACCAATCAGATGCAGAAAAAAATGGTGTCCGATCCCGACCCTTTTGATACCTGGTTTTACCCCTTTCAGGGCGAGTGCCCCCACCACATCATAAAAATTAAACACCACATCGGGCTCCAGGGCATTGATCTCACTCCTGATCCGGCGCATTTCACGCAGATATCTCATGGACCAAACCAGGTTGAACAACAGGGTTCGCCCCACATAAATCCCTTTCTTATTGGGTGTACGTAAGAAATAGGGACTGTAAAAAAGTTTCAGTCTTTCCTTGAAAAACTCACCAAAATACCCGGGAATGGATTCGCGGATTCCACATCCAACATACACTGCCTCTACCGTGTAACCCGCCTCTTCCAAATATTCCGTCAGGGCCATGGATTGTGACATATGGCCCCTGCCTTCCCCCTGAACGATAAGTACACATTTAGCCATAGTGACTAGGAATAAGGTGGATGTTGGAATGACTCTTTTCGGGTGGACTTCTTTGTACCAAGGCCGCTTAACTGGGACATAAGCAATCCCCCAATAACCACTAAGATACCCAGTATTTTTAACAGAGGCATAGATTCCTTCAGAAGAAAGTAGGAAACTATAGCTGTTACCACTGGGATCAGGTTTACAAAAACATTGGCCTTCGCTGCTCCTAACTCCCTTACGCCTATGGTTAGTAGTATAAAACAGATACCAGAGCCAAATACTCCCATGAAGATCACAGCCAACTGGCTTGAGGCAGATGCAGCTTTAATATCCAGAACCGGTAACTCAAGAATCAGGAAGAGTGGGATAAACATGAGCAGTCCGTAAAAACTCTGGTATGCTGTGATCGTTATTGGATTATAATCATCGACCAGCTTCTTGACCAGCATGGTATATCCAACTGCCGAGATGACTGCCACAAACATTAACAAGATTCCTTTAGGTTGGGCCGCCATTCCCTGGCTTTTTGCAAGGATCACCATAAGTACGCCTGCAAAGGAGACAACCAGGCCAATGCGGTTTAAAAGGGTTAGCTTTTCCCTATATAACAAGTAGGCTGCAAAGGGTATCAACAAAGGTATGGTAGAAATGATCACTGCTCCCACTGTAGCTGTGACCATGGTAAGTCCATAAGCCTCGCCAAGGAAATAGAAAAAAGGTTCGAAGAGCGCCATAAGCAGGAACCATTTCTGGTCCTTCGTTCTAATTTTCTTAAGCCTTTTCAGAAGTATGGCAAAACCAAACAGAAAAAAGATGGAGACAAAGAGACGGAGAAAAACAATGGTGATAGGTCGAAATGACTCATTGGCAATTTTGTAGGCCACAAAAGTAAAGCCCCAGAAAATCATCGCAAGGATGACACTCAAATATACTCCGGCCCTGGATTTACCCATCAGGCTGCCCTGAGGCGCTTCAGATTGGTCTTTTCCAGTTTCTGCTTTGCATACTTGATCCCGATGTTGATATCGCCAGGATTTTCCTTGGAAGGCAGCTCAAACATAGCATCCATTATGATGGCTTCGCATATGGATCGCAAACCCCTGGCACCCAGCTTGAATTCAACGGCCTTCTGTACAATATAATTCAGCACCTTTTCGTCCCATGTAAGTTTTATACCATCCATTTCAAACAATTTTTCATATTGCTTGATGATGGCATTCCTGGGTTCGGTCAGAATTCTTCGAAGAGCCTTTTCATCCAGTGGATTCAGGTAGGTTAATACAGGTAACCGGCCAATGATCTCAGGGATCATCCCAAATGATTTCAGGTCCTGGGGCGCCACATACTGAAGCAGGTTATTTTTGTCAACCCTGTCTACTTTTTTTGCCGCATTGTATCCCACTACCTGGGTATTCAAACGGTTGGCAATCTTAGTTTCAATACCGTCATAAGCCCCGCCACAGATAAAGAGAATGTTTTTGGTATTAACCGGAATCATCTTCTGGTCGGGGTGCTTCCGTCCACCCTGTGGTGGCACATTGATGACAGATCCTTCCAGGAGCTTCAAAAGGCCCTGTTGAACACCTTCACCAGAAACATCCCTGGTGATGGAGGGATTGTCGCTTTTTCGTGCAATTTTGTCGATCTCATCAATGAAAACAATACCTTTTTCGGCAGCTTCCACATTATAATCTGCCACCTGTAGCAACCTTGTAAGGACACTTTCAATGTCCTCACCCACATACCCGGCTTCCGTGAGAACGGTGGCATCTACAATGGTGAAAGGTACATGTAACATTTTTGCAATGGTGCGGGCAAGTAGGGTTTTCCCTGTTCCGGTTTCACCTACAAGGACGATATTGGATTTTTCTATTTCAATATCTTCCTTGCTATCTTTTTGCATCAACCGTTTATAGTGGTTGTAGACAGCAACAGAGATGTACTTTTTGGCCTCGTCCTGTCCAATGACATAGAGATCAAGGAAGTTTTTAATTTCTGTGGGTTTCAGCAGTTTAATCTGCCCCATGTCAAATTCCCCATGCACACCCAGTTCTTCCTGGACAATGCTGTAGGCCTGTTCGATACAACGGTCACAGATGTGACCCGATATCCCTGCAATTAACAGGTTTGTATCCTTTTTCTCTCTGCCACAAAACGAACAACGGTCCATTGCTATTTCTTTTCTTTGGTCCTGGTAAGTACTTCATCAATCATTCCATACTCTTTGGCTTCTACTGCAGTCATCCAATAATCCCTGTCCCCGTCTTTTTCCACCTGCTCAATGGGTTTGCCTGAGTGATTTGCAATAATTGCATAGAGTTCTTTCTTCATCTTGAGAATCTCACGGGTGGTGATCTCAATATCTGAAGCCTGGCCCTGGGTACCTCCCATGGGCTGATGGATCATAACCCGGCTGTGGGTCAGTGCAGAACGCTTTCCTTTGGTACCCGCTGCCAGCAATACGGCACCCATGGATGCTGCCATACCCGTACAGATGGTGGCCACATCGCAAGAGGTATATTGCATGGTGTCATATATACCAAGTCCTGCATGAACACCGCCACCCGGTGTATTAAAATATACCTGGATATCTTTGTTCGGATCGGCCGAATCCAGATAAAGTAATTGTGCCTGGATAATATTGGCAACATAGTCGTCTATGGGAGCCCCCAGGAATATTATCCGGTCCATCATCAACCTTGAAAAAACATCCATAGATGCCACATTCAACTGTCGCTCCTCAATAATTGTAGGTGAAATATAACTGTTGTACTGTGAGGTAAACCGATGGAGGCTCATGCTACTGATGCCCATGTGCTTGTTGACGTACTTTTTAAAATCATCCTGCTGGCTCATACTGCTATAACTTTGATTATTTTTCGTACAATTTACGGAACTTCTCTGAACTGACCTCTTTTTCATCCACTTTGACAACGGATTTGATGTAGTCAATAAGCTTTTCTTCACCTTTTTGCTCATAGAATTTCCTGGACTCCTCGGGCTTTGACATCATCTCCCTGGCATAATTTTCCAGGTAATCCTCCGGCACATTTGAGAGGCCATACTGCATGTACTGATTGAGAGCCATTCCTTTGGCCGCCTCAAGAGCCTCCTCTTCTGTAACCTTAATTTCCTGCTGTTTCAAAAGGTGTTCCTTAATCAGTTGCCAGCGAAAATCATCTTCATATTTTTCGAAATCTTCCTGAATCTGCTCCTCAGTAATGTTCTCATTGGTCTCCACAATCCACCGTTTCAGAAACTCCACGGGCAGATCGATCTTTGCCTTCTTAATCATTGCCTCCCGGGAGTCGACCATAAACCTGTAATCACCTTCCTGCTTATAATTCAGAGCAATCTCATCCGAAACACGATTCATGAATTCCTCATCCGACTTGACTTCACCCTCACCATATATTTTATCAAACAGCTCCTGTCCAACCTCTGCCTTCTCAAATTTCATCACCTCATCAATCACACATTTAAAGGTTCCTTCAAGCAGTGGGATCTCCTCTTTATCAACCCTTAATAAAGAAGCTAGTTCTGAATCATTAGGGTAAGCCTTTTTTACATCAAAGACAACTTCATCACCTCCTTTGGTGCCGCTGAAAAGGATTTTTTGATCATCATCCTTCATCATCTCCAGGGACAAGGAGACATTTTCCACCCTGATTCCATTTTCAACTTCTGCTCCCTCCTTATCAACCTTTACCAACAAACCCTTGATCAATTCGCTGTCACCCGCTTTTTCAACGCTCTTAAATTCTCCATAGCGCTGAAGCAATGAGTCCTTATGCTCATCCTTCTGCTTCTTATCCACCTTGATCTTATAATAGGGAACCTTATCCTTTGGAGTTACCTCCAGATCCAGCGCAGGGGCCAATCCCAGATCAAATTTGAATTCGAATTCGGTATCTTTCTCAAAATCAACCCTCTGATCTTCATCTTTGTGGGGAAGGGGTTCTCCAAGTATCTTTACATCGTTATCTTTCAGATGGTTAAACAGAGATTCCGAAACCAGCTTATTTACTTCATCCACCAGCACCGGGGTAAAGTACATCTTTCGGATCATCCCCATGGGTACCTTGCCTGGTCTGAATCCATCGACCCTGGCTTTTTTCCTGTAGTCCTTTAAAATCTCATTAACTCGATCCTCGTAATCAGCCTGTTCAACCTTTACATGGAGGACTGCATTCAACTTATCAATATTCTCCTGTGAAATGTTCATACTTCAAAAAATAAATACAAAATTAGCAAAAAACCGCAATACAATCGATATTAACATCCGATAGCATAGCGGTTTATGGGTTAATTAAAGTGCGGATGAAGGGACTCGAACCCCCACTCCCGAAGGAACTAGATCCTAAGTCTAGCGCGTCTACCAATTCCGCCACATCCGCAAAATTTCCGCAAATTTAATCCATTTTTCCGGATTACAAAGAGTTGATCCGTTTAGCGAAGCTCAAAGTTCTGGCCAAGGTATACATTTCTTACCTGCTCATCCTCGGCCAGCTGTGTTGCAGTCCCGGCCTTCAGTATGGATCCTTCAAACATCAGGTATGCCCTGTCAGTGATAGCTAAAGTTTCATGCACATTGTGATCAGTAATCAAAATACCTATATTCTTTTCCCGGAGACGCGACACAATCTCCTGAATATCCTCAACAGCAATGGGATCAACACCTGCAAAAGGCTCATCAAGAAGTATGAACTGGGGACTCAGGGCCAGGGCCCTTGCTATTTCCGTACGCCGGCGTTCTCCCCCTGAAAGTTGTATTCCAAGGCTCTTCCGGATCTTCTGCAGCCCAAATTCAACCAAAAGCGACTCGGTCCTGTCACGCTGTTCTGCCCGCGAAAAATCTGACATCTCGAGGACAGCACGAATGTTATCTTCCACACTTAGCTTCCTAAATACAGATGCTTCCTGAGCCAGGTAACCAATCCCCATCCGTGCTCGTTTGTAAACGGGTTCCTTTGTAATATCCTGATCATTTAGCATGATGTTCCCTTCAATGGGGGAGATTAGACCGACGATCATATAAAAAGTAGTGGTTTTTCCTGCACCATTGGGTCCCAGGAGTCCAACAATCTCACCCTGTTCCACATCAACGGAAACCTGATCAACCACTTTCCGGTTCTTATATTTTTTTACAAGGTTATGTGTGTGCAACTTCATGGCACCATTAATTTAGTCACTCGTTTCACCCATGTCACTTTTCTTGTCACCACTCTTGTTACCTTTTTTGTCACTTTTCTTGTCACCACTCTTGTTACCTTTTTTGTCGCTTTTCTTGTCACCCTTCTTGTTACCTTTTTTGTCACCCTTCTTGTCACCTTTTTTGT
>JBDLIX010000059.1:0-31045 GCA_039714655.1 Bacteroidota bacterium | reverse complement strand
GACCGCAATGAAATAGGATTGAATAACGACCATAGGTTAGGGGTTAGTGGGTTAGTGGGTTAGTGGGTTAGTGGGTTAGTGGGTTAGTGGGTTAGTGGTTAGTGGTTAGTTGGTCTCAAATGAAGAAATGATAACTTTTCCGGCGATTCCTCCTTCCAGAAGGTCGTAATCCTCATTGGGAATCTCCTGCAATGGATAGGTCCAGGCATTGGGTAATCGTGTGACATTTGTTTTGGTCCTTCGCTTTTCCATGGGGTTCCTTGCATCACCGGCCAGTCCGTTGGCCCAGGTATTGGCCACCTCCACCCTGAGGCTATTTTTACCATGTATCAAAGCATCAGTGATGTCCACTCTGAACGGACGTTTCCAAAGAATCCCCAGATCTTCATTGTTTAAATAGACCCGGGCCACTTCAACGATTTGATCAAATTCAAGGAATACCTGTTGACCCTCTTCAGTTGCTTCTTCTTCCCATTCGAATACTTTCCCATAGGTTGCGATGCCGGAAAAAAACCTGATTCCATCCTCCTGCCTTTCATTCCAGAACACCAGTGAATCGAATTCTATAGGTCCTGCACCCGCATTCTCTTCCGGAAAATAGAGGTTCCAGGCACCTGTCAATTCAACCTCTTTCAACTTTTTGTTCAAAACAGGCATCTGACTCTCAGCCCCGGCATGGTCAGAGAATATCACAAAGAGAGAGCCATACGCATCCAAATTAAGTGAAATATGAATATACCCGTACCTATCCTTTATTTTATTGACAGCAAACATTTTACCGGTAGCAGGATCCCAAAACTCCGGAATCTTTTTCTTCTGTCGAAAAATTGCAGTCCCCTTTATGGTTTCTGCTGTGCTATTCCTGATAAAATAGATATCCTCATTACCGACCTTTCGATGAATATAATCCAAAGCAGTGTTCTCCATGTTTCCTTTAAAATCAAAATCGGGATAAACACCACTGTTGGTAAGTACGGACCGTATCTCCTCTCCCCAGTAGATATGGCCCATCCCATATTTGGTATGTAAAATATTCTCTCCGTCACAGTCACCCCAAAGCTCATTAGCCTGGTTTCGGACCTCAAGATCCCTCACTTCCCAATCCAGTAGTCCGTGACTCCTGACAGGCTTCGGTCCCACGACCGTAGCACCATTCCATACCAGGTCTTCGATTTTTTCCAGGATTTCCGGTTGCATATAGCTCTCTTCAGGCAGTACAAGCATTTCGTAGGATTGTCCATGCGGCAATACCAGCTTACCCTCATCTACAATAAGGTTGTTCAGCAAAACATCCGAATTGGTTACATCATAATCATATCCGAAGCCAAGACCGGGAAGGATCTTCTTTGCCGGAACGAAATTGGGTACTGAGTCACCATAATAGAAAAGCACATCCCCCACGAAATTACCCTGCTGAAGCATATAACTGCAACGACCCAGATACTCCATCCAGGGTTTGGCCATGGGCCACCAGATGCGGTGCTCATTGATAAGGGTCCCAAATGCATAGACCCAGCCCGGAGTACCCGCTTCCTCGGGAGTATGTGGCCAGGTGTGAAAGTTGATCCGGTTTAGTCCCTCACAGAAAGCACGATCAGCTGTGGGTTTCAGGTCACCCGGACCCTCATTCCAGAGGTGTGTCCCGGTAAATGCTTCTGCCTCCACATATTTCTGGTTGTAGATGTGGGATGCACTGGCCACTCCTTTGATCACCTGCAACTCCTCCAGGTAATGCTTCTCCTGGTCTGTCCCCTTCATTTTTCTCCAGAACCCGGTATTGGTAGGCAGGTGCCAGAATTCTCCCCTTGGAAAGCTCAGCGAACCTGAAGATTTCAGAGATTCAAATGGACAATTGTGTACGGGCCATCCCGGACCCGCAGCTTCAGCTACAAAACCCACACCATAATACTCGCAAATATCCCTGGTATGGGCATAATGGTTTTCAATGATCAGGTCCGATAAAACCCTTCGGTAATCATACAGGAACCTTGACGTGATATTATGATCCTTTACGATCAATCCATCCAGTGCAGGCAGATATGGCACCATGCTGTAGCCCATCCGATCCTGAAATTCATCGGTCATCTCCGGAGTCCATAACTGTCCCTGCACTTCGTAACTATCGGTATAAAAATAGGTGAGTCCGGATTCACCAATGAATTTTCCCAGTTTCGCCTCAATCTTATCGATGAAGAACTGAATATGTTGTTCACTGGCTTCGGCATTGAAATGATCAATCATGGGCCCCATCGAATTGGGTGAGCTGGAAATCATGGGTTGTCCAGTGTTAGCGCAGATGTAACGGACCACATTCCAATCACCTTCCGGAACATCCCATTTCAGGGTTCCTTCCCGATCAATATGATTGCTAAGGTCGATGATCTCCCCGGTAATAGTCACTGAATCAGGCTGGTCCATTCCATAGGCAATCACACTCACCTCCTTGAAAAATTTAGGCGTCCCGTCAAGTTCTCTGGGGATCCGGATCTTCAGCTGACGATTCTCTGTCCCAAACTGATCTGGTAGTACAGGGAATTCAAGTTGAAGGCTGATTTCTCCGGGACCACTTATTGTTGTGGCTGAACTGAACAATCCCATGGTCTGATGCTCAGGAAGTGTCCATATACCCCCGGCATTCCACCCACTCGCAATAATTAATCCCAAATCAAGTCCCAGTCGCTCAGCTTCGTTTATGGCATGACAGATGCCTTCCAATGATTCATCAGACATAAATGGGGGCCCGGCATCCATGATGTGCGCCTCATCCACCACACTTCGCACATCCCATATATCAAATCCACCCATCCCCATTCTCGCAGCCTCCTCCATCTCCCGGGTGATCTCCTCCAATTGAAAATTTCCATCCACCCAGTCCCACAACGCGCGTGGCCGGGCTTCAAGTGGGGGAGCCAGAAAACCGGTTCTAAGTTGCTCAATCTGTGTGGAATCAGGTTTGCTGCATCCAACAAAGCAAACCAGTACAGACAAAGAGAGAAGTATCCAGGTTTTGTTTAACTTGATCATATCGGATGGTTTATTGATGATCCCATTTCAGGATCCAGGGATCGTTGGTTCGCTCCTGGAAAGCATAAAGCTTCTTCTTGAGTGACTCAAGCTCCTCTTTATAGGCAGGATTTCCGGCCAGGTTTATGGTTTCGTAGGGATCATTTTCCAGATCGTAGAGCTCAAATTCTGAACGATAGGTATAATCGTTCATCCTCCTCCCTGCATACATCCGGCTTTCACTTTTCAGAGCTGTCTGCCATGTGGAAGATGCCCAAAGATCCGATGCATGAGGATAGGGAAGCTGCCATGCAATGTTCCAGAGCAGTTTATATTTGCGGGTAATCACCGATTTCATTGGATAATACATGGTGATCTCATGAAAAGTGTGGGATGCATAAGTCTCATCAAATCCTCCAACTTCCACATCTTCCAACAGAGCCTTAAAAGAACGTCCCTGCAGAGATTCATTGGCCGTATTGTTCCAGTTCAAGTTGGGATCCTTCACCCTATCTGCCATCAATTGATTGGCTTCGGGTAATACGCCTGCCAGATCCAGGATCGTTGGGGTCAGGTCTGCCCAATTGATCAAGGCATCTGAAACCATTCCCTTATTACCACCACCGGCATTCTTTATAAGACAAGGGAGATTAATCCCTGGCTGGTAGAGGGTGGTCTTGGCACCCGCAAAGGCTATCCCGTTATCAGATATGTAGATGATCACACTGTTGTCCCAGACTCCCGCCTCCTTCAGGTGGTCGAATAACCTGCCTATCCCATAATCAATACGGGCTACAGACTGATAATACTGGGCCAACTCTTCCCTGCACGCCTTTGATTCAGGAAGATAGGGAGGAACAATGACATCTTCGGTGGTAAAGTAGGTCTCTTCCACGCCTGTATGACCTCCATCAATGTTTCCGAATGCATCAGGAGCCAGCGGTTCATCACTCACCGGCCCTGACCTGTGCGGATCGGAGGTGCAGAAGTAGAGGAAAAAGGGGTGGTTCCGGTTCTTTTCAATGAATCCCATGCAGCTGTCTGCCATGGCCAAAGCATTGCGTGGATTGGCATGCATCACATCCTGAAAATAAAAAACCTCTTCCGGTGCAACATGGTACTTACCGATCCGGCCAGTATGGTAACCAGCCAGCTCTTCCAGAAACACCGGAAGCGAATAAACATGGTCAAAGGCTGAAAAGTGGTGGTAGTGGTGCTTGTGACCAAAGTGACCGTTGGCATGGTTGTACAATCCGGTAAGGATCA
The DNA here is from genome assembly GCA_039714655.1 of Bacteroidota bacterium. Lineage (GTDB taxonomy): Bacteria > Bacteroidota > Bacteroidia > Bacteroidales. The sequence continues at coordinate 26,776 of JBDLIX010000059.1, read as the reverse complement.
CCGAGCGACTGGCACTGCAGGAAGCTGAAGTACAATGTGCCCGTGTAAAACGAACCCCTTCCGAAGCCAGGTAATCCAGGTTGGGTGTCTTTACAGCACTGTTTCCGTAGCACCCCAGATCACCCATCCCGTGATCATCCGTAACGATCAGAACGATGTTGGGCAAATCGGCCCGGGAAAAAGCATCCCCCTCTTCTTGCCCGGATGTACATCCGGAAGATACAATTGCCAGCAGCAGTAGCTGCCACACCACTTTCCCTGTCACCTTTCCTGTCACTTTTTACTATATAAATCGATGAAGTGCTGATCAAGCTCTTCCGAATCTTTGTACTTCACCCGCAGTTCTGACAGCTTCTCTTTCAACTCTTCTATGATCCGGGCATATTCCGGGTTGTCATATTCATTTTTCAATTCCATGGGATCTTTCTGTCGGTCATACAATTCCCATTCGTCCACATCATAGTAAAAATGGGTCAGTTTATACTCCCGGGTTACAACACCATAGTGTCGCTTCACCATATGTACCGCAGGGTACTCATAATAGTGATAGTAAACCGCATCTCTGTCCCACTTGCCATCTTCCCCCTTTAACAGCGGAACAATGCTTTCTCCCTGCATGTCGCCGGGTGCCTCTATTCCGGCTGCATCCAGAAAGGTCTGGGCAAAATCCATGTTCTGTACCATCTGGTCATTGGTGCTTCCTGCCTCTGTAACCCCGGGCCAGCGCACCAGTAATGGTGTTTTGAATGATTCGTCATAGATAAACCGCTTATCAAACCAGCCATGCTCCCCCAGGTAGAATCCCTGATCAGATGTGTAAACCACGATGGTATTTTCGGTAAGGCCCTCAGCATCCAGGTAGTCAAGCAAGGTTCCCACACCCTCATCCACGGAGGCAATACTGCCCAGATAATCCTGCATGTACCGCTGATAGCGCCAGCTCATCTTCTCTTTATCAGTCATGGCAGGATAGATCTTCTTAAACTCCTCGTTCATGGGGCCATACACCGCATTCCACGCTTCTCGCTGCTCATCGGTAAAACGGTTCAGTGTACTTTGCATGATCCGTTTATCCCAGTCGGAAGTAGGCTCAATACCAAGTTCATCCATCACTTCCGGATAGAGCTTGGAATCTCCGGCCCAGTTCATGTGTGACAGGATGTTCATTTCGGCCTCTTTTGCGGCAGAGCCCCGTCCCTGGTAATCATCAAAAAGTGTGGCCGGTTCGGGAAAGGTTTTATGAATATACTCCGTAAAATGCCGTTGGGCAGGCAACCATGCACGGTGGGGTGCCTTGTGGAGGTAAAAAAGCAAAAAAGGCTTATCAGGACTCCTCCGGTTCTTCATCCAATCCATCGTCTCCTCTGTAATTATATCCGTGGTATACCCTTCTATCCTGACACGGCCTTCATTGGTAATGAAATCAGGATTATAATAATGACCCTGTCCGGGCAGGATCTTAAACTCATCGATCCCTTTTGGATTGTTGCCAAAATGCAACTTTCCAAACATGGCCGTCTGGTACCCGGCATCCTGGAACAGTTGTGGGAAGGTAATCTGGGTGGTATCAAAAGGGATTCTGTTATCAATCTTTCCGTGCAGGTGACAGTGCTTGCCGGTCAGGATGGTGGCCCTGGAAGGGGCGCAGATGGAATTGGTTACACAGGCATTGGAAAAGAGCATGCCCTCACTGGCAATGCGATCGATGTTGGGTGTCTGCATCAAATGATCGCTGTAGGCACTGATCGCCTGGTAAGCGTGGTCATCCGACATGATAAAAATGATGTTGGGAGGTGACTTCTCATTCTCCCTATTCGAACTGCACCCCATATTAACAATTGCAAAAACCACAATAACAATTACCGAAATGTATCTCATAAGAATGATAGTTTAGTATTTAAAATATTAGACTATAATACTCAATAATTTGCGAAGTGACAGCATTTTGTAATAATATCTATATGTTTTTTTACCAGTTTAATGGAGAAAATGCAAGGCAACAACTACTTTACTGTTTCACTTTTCCACCAGTGGAACAATTGATCCATCTCCGTTACTTTTCCAGGGAATTTGAAAGCCAGGTTGTTGGTTTCCGTGGGATCGTCTACAATGTTGTAAAGGTCCCAGTGGTTGTCCAGACCACTCTTTACCAGTTTCCAGTCACCGTCTCTAACAGCCTGGCCATCCCGCCACTCCCAGAACAGGGGGTTCTCCCGTGCAACCGGGTCCCCCAGGAATGCAGGCACCAGGCTTTCTCCCTGCATGAGTGTGATCTCTTCTCCGTTGAAATGAGATGGATATTCGGCACCGGAAATATCCACCAGGGTGGCCATGATATCAATAAAATGTCCCGGGAACCGACTGAATGAACCCGGATTGATCTTGCCCGGCCAGCAAGCGATCAATGGAGTATTGATCCCCCCTTCATAGCTATAATTCTTATAATACCGGAAAGGGGTATTGGACACATTGGCCCAGTTACCACCCAGAGAGGACCACCGGGTCATGCTCCCGATCTCCCCGTAATCATCATCTATATGAACCATCTCTGCTGACGCACCATTGTCCGAAACAAACATGATTAAAACATTCTCGACCCTGCCTGTCTCCACCAGCTTTTCAATCACTCTTCCGATGTTCTGGTCGAGCCGGTGGATCATGGCCGCATAGACCTCCATTTTCCGGATCTCTTCAGCCTTAACCTCATCCGGTATTGAGTCCCACTCGGGGTAAGTGGCAGCTGACAATTGGTATGAAGAATCGATCAGTCCCATTTCGAGTTGTCGGGCATAACGTCGGTTCCTGATCACCTCATACCCCTCGTCATACATCCCTTCATACTTCTTAATATCTTCCGGCCATGCCATCAGTGGGTCATGGGGGGCCGTATAGGCCATGTATAAGAAAACAGGCCGTTCATCACCTTTATATTTCTCCAACCACTCCAGCGCATAATTGGTAAAATAGTCGGTGGTATAAAAATCTATCTCCTCCGGGGTGTAAGGCTCATACATCACACTGTCGATGCACCACGATCTGACTCTTTTATTCCCTGGCCTCCCTTTGCGGGCTGGGATACCCTCTCTGGAACGCTGTTCACCCGGATTGAAGTAATTGCATGCCCCATCTTTCAACCCGTAGTAGTGATCAAAACCCCGGTAAACAGGATTTTCAAGGCCATGGTGTTTGCCCGACCAAAGGGTCAGGTAACCGGATTCACGCAACACTTCTCCCAGGGTCACCGCATTCTGCAATGGCTGTGTGAAGGAGCTATGATACCCGCTTTGCTGGGCATAGACCCCTGTTAGCAAACAGGCCCGGGAAGGGAAACATTTGGAAGTATTATGGATCTGGGTGAACCGTATTCCCTTTTCGGCCAGCCTGTCAATGTGGGGCGTCTGCACCTCACTGCCATAACATCCCAGATCGGACCAACCCAGATCATCAGCACTAATGAGGATGATGTTGGGAAGTTGCTGTTGTGTACAAGAATAAAGCAGTAGCGTCAGAAGAAGCGTTGAAAAGGTGGTTCTTAACATGAATTGTTTTCCGTTGCTGTTAACTGAATTACAAGATAAAGGATTTTGTATTATATTGATACAAATTCTTCTGCAATGGGCTTAAAGACCAGACTTCAACTATCCACCCTCATGTTCCTCCAATATTTTATCTGGGGAACATGGTATGTCACATTGAATACCTACCTGGGTGAAACACTGCAGTTTACTGCTACCCAGATAGGACTTTGTTATGGCACGTTTGCCATTTCAGCCATGATCTCTCCCTTTTTCGTGGGATTGATTGCAGATAAGTTCTTTGCCACAGAAAAAGTACTGGGTGCAATGCATCTATTGGGTGCCATCCTTCTGGTGGTTGCATCCCAGGCAACCACTTTTCAATTCTTCTATCCGGCCCTCTTGTTGTATACTTTATCATATACACCCACCATGGCACTCTCCAATTCTCTTTCATTTCACCAGATGGAGAATCCCGGAAAACAGTTCCCCGGAGTAAGGGTCCTGGGTACCATTGGGTGGATCGCTGCAAACAATGTGGTGGGGCTCCTGGGATATACCAATACAGTTGGACAGCTCTATGTAGGAGCGGTGGTTTCGCTGCTTCTGGGCATCTATAGTTTTACCCTTCCCCATGTGTCTCCCAAAAAGGAGAAAAAGGTGAACCTGAGAGAAGTACTGGGATTCGATGCACTGAGTTTGTTCAGGTCCAGGGCGTTTGCCACCCTGATCATCGCGTCGGTACTGACCTGCATCCCCCTCTCCTTCTATTTCGGATTTACTGCCTCTTTCCTGTCCGACATTGGCATGGATTATATCCCCAATAAGATCAGCCTTGGACAGGTATCCGAGATCCTCTTTTTGTTGATCCTGCCTGTTTTCATCGTAAAATTTGGAGTCAAAAGGGTCTTGTTTATCGGTATGGCAGCCTGGCTTATTCGATACATCCTCTTTGCCAACGGGGGTGTGGAGAACGGTGTCTGGATGATCTATGCCGGCATTATACTTCATGGTGTCTGTTACGATTTCTTCTTTGTAACCGGACAGATATACGTGGATAAGAAGGCTCCTGATCATCTGAAAAGTTCTGCTCAGGGCCTGATTACATTTGCCACCTACGGGCTGGGCATGTTCATCGGTACCTGGTTCGCTGGCAGAACCATTGATATGCTAACATTTGATGGCCTGCCCGATTGGGCAAGAATCTGGTACGTACCGGCCATTCTGGCAGCTGTGGTGCTGGTAGTGTTTCTCTTCCTTTTCAAAGAAAGAAAGGAATTAAATAGCATCAAGGGAAGGGATCACCGGTAAGAGATGCACATCGTTCATACAGTTTAACCGGTCAAGCAATTCATCCAGGAAACCAGAACTTACAGGTCCCCAGCCTTCATCATCCAGGCCATGGGTATTATAGATCAGCCATCCGGAAGGGCCCTCCAGGAATTTGTTGATTGTATTGTCCAGGTGGGCATCAATATTATCAGGGCCGTATGAAGTGCATCCCAGTCTGAATAAGCCTTTATGTGGAAGCGGATTGACGGGATCGCCGTGGGTCCGGATGGCACGGAATCTCAATTTCAACCACTCCTCTAATTCAGGGGTGGAGGCATTGTAGGGCAAGTTGAAAACTGATTCCTCCGCTTTAAAGCCTTTCAGCTCATTGTCAAACAGATCGATGCATTTTTGTACAAGACCTTGCGCCTCCTCCAGGGACATTTGTGTCAGATTAGCATGCCTGTAACTGTGGGGCATGATCTCATGACCCCTTTTCTTGAGGTCATTCCACAGGGAGAAATCCCCTACGGGCCATTTGTGATATGCATCCGTTTCCCCCATCTTTTTTTGATGAGCCGATGCGATGATATTCATGCAACTGGATAGTCCGTATTTTTCGTATATCTCTGCAGTTTTAATACTGGATTTCGCAAAACCGTCATCAAAGCTGAGCGTGATGATATGTTTTTGCTTACCTGGCATGCTGAAAGCCCGACCTGCCAATACGACACCCAGACTGATATGAGCAGCTACCATCCCTGCTCCCATTGATTTAACAAAATTTCTACGTTTCATCTCCGTTATTGATTTCTGATCGTTCCTGAAAGTTAAAAATATCTTCTCTATTTGGCACGAAACTGTCAATTTCGATATCTTTGAGTTCATTAACCTAGAAACTATGAATCATTTCAAAAGCTTTGGATATTTTCTTTTAGGGATCCTCATATTCAGTCTTACATCTTCCTGCAATCCTACTAATCAAACAGATACATCTCTGTCCACTGATTCATGGCAACAGGTGCTCGAGCATGACCTCCACCTTCTTGGACACAGGAACTGGATCCTGGTGGTGGACAAAGCATTTCCGGAACAATCATCACCGGGTATGAAATACCTCTATGTGGAAGAGGGGCTGCTACCCACCCTGGAATATGTACTTGAGAAAGTGGAAGCAAGCACCCATGTGGCTCCCATTATTTACCAGGACAAAGAGCTCTCCTACATCACAGAGGAGCAGGTAGAGGGGATTGGCACTTTCCGGTCAGGAGTCGATAAGGTCCTGGCAGACAGAACGGTCAATACACTACTGCACGATGAAGTTTTTCAACTGCTGGATGAGAGCTCTTCCCTATTCAGGGTGCTTGTGATCAAGACCAATTGCGCCATTCCCTACACATCAGTTTTCCTTCAGCTGGATTGTTCCTACTGGGGCGGAGAAAATGAAGCTTTGCTGCGTAAAAGGATGTCTGAGTCGGAGCTTTCAACTGAATGACCTACCCGGCTTTGGTTGGGTTTTATTTCATCCACCCCACACTTGTTATTGGCTCATGGGGTTCCTTAAGGATTTCACCATAGAGATCCGGTCTTCTTGCCCTACGGTAGCGATACGCACCCGCCAGTTTCAATTTATCCGGGGTACATCTGGCCACCACCACCTCATCATCCATGGACCTGCATTCAGCCAGGATCTCACCATAGGGATCCAGTATCATGGAGTTCCCGTTCTTTAACTGATCATCATCGGGACCGATGGGATTGGAAAAGATAGCATAGATGCCGTTGTCATAGGCCCTTGCCGGCAACCACCTCATCAGCCAGGCCCTTCCCTTGGGTCCCTCAAACTCCCTTCTCAATGCTTCCGGGTCCTTCTTCCGGTTGTCCCAGAACTTTCGATCCACCCATCCGCGTCCCGGCATGGGAGAGGGAGTGCAACCTGTCACATGGGGCATGAAAATGATCTCCGCACCCAGCAGGGTGGTGGCCCTCACATTTTCGATCACATTGTTATCGTAACAGATCAGGATCCCGCATTTGCACCCAAAAAGGTCAAATACCACATATTCATTCCCGGGCGACAGGAACCTGCTGATAAATGGATGTATTTTCCTGAACTTAGCCACCAATCCATCACCCGTAACACACACATAGGTATTATAAACCTTGTTTCCCTCTTTTTCCACCAGGCCGGCCAGTAGAGCCACATTGTGCTTTCCTGCAATCTGAACCAGCCGGTCCGTGCTTGGCCCTGAAGGCACGTTCTCAGCAACTTCGAAGATCTCAGTTTGACTCAGATTCCTCAGGAAACTATATGAAGTAATGGACAACTCATGAAAACTAACCACATTGGCACCTTTTCCGGCCGCTTCAGCTGTCAAAGCTTCAATCCTTGAAAGATTGTATTCCTTCTCCCCATTCCGGGTCTGAAACTGAGCAGTCGCTATATTGATCTCCTTCATCTGAATCACTCTTTATAAAACACCTGAAAATCCCTGTCTCACAAAGGATTCTGCAAATTTACATTCCCATTTGTATTGAAATCCCCTGAATTCGTCCATTTTCTCGTGATAGGAAAACCACTCTGACGCTTTCTGAGAGAGATGTTTCAGGGTAGCTTCCTTCTTGAGGGGAGCGGTTTCAGTAATATCCATAAAATGGGTAGGATGAAAGTTCTGGGTCTGTGCACCGGTCATGACTTCATAGTAGTAGAGATCAAAAGCCTTCTTTTCATCCCCCCGAAACCGGTTCCAGGTATTGTATACCAGGTTTGAATTTACCCGGTGGTCTGGATGGGTATCAATGGGCCAATGGGTGAAGACTATATCAGGCGCTTCCTGCTCAATGATTCGGGCCATATTGGAATAGGCCTCTTTATTGATATAGGTATCACCGTCAATCTGTCCTGCAAAAAGTGGTCTTGCTTTCATTACTTTACAAGCCTCGATGGCTTCCGCTGTACGAATCCCTGCTGCTTCATCATGTGAAACTCCTTCAATCCCGGCTTCTCCACGGGTCAGGTAAAGCGCCACAACATCATGACCCAGACCTGTAAGTTTACTGATGGTCCCTCCGCACCCGCTCTCCGGATCATCCGGGTGTGCTCCTGTGACCATAATCTTTAATGGACTCTGATCTTTGTTCCTCTCCTGGGAAAACACCGGAGTCCCCAGCAGGGATGCACCCAGGATTCCACCCGAAGTGGCAAGCATTTGTCTTCTGGTCTGTTTGGAGGGATTTTTCATAGTCATGCAATATAATTAGAATTTACTAATTGAATAATTCCATTTGACAAGTGGGCACCAATGGCAGACTCAATCCATCTCCCCCACCTCTCGGGTTCATATCTTACCTTTGAAAAAGAACGATGCCACTGAGCAGTGAACAATACGGTATTACAAAAACCCTTAAATTTAAGCCATGATTCCTGAAAAAGCCAGAGAAATCCTTGACTCTGCTCTGAAAAAAGCCGGAGCGGTACTCATGGAGCATTTTGGAAACACCACAATGGCTAAGGTGAAGGAGAGTATCAGCTCAGTGGTCACTGAAGCGGATCTGGCCTCTGAAACAGCCATCCTTGAGATTCTTGGGAATACTCCTGAACCTTTTAACATTATCACCGAAGAATCGGGCTATATCGATCATGGTTCATCCTATACCTGGGTGGTTGATCCCCTGGACGGCACCTCCAATTTTGCAGCGGGCTTGCCATGGTTTGGCGTGATCATCTCATTGTTCCATAAATCAGAACCCGTACAGGCAGCCATGTATCTGCCTGTTGAAGCCCAGCTATATTATGCTGAGTCAGGAAAAGGGGCCTGGAAAAATGGGGAGCCAATCCGGACCACCCATTCCAGAAAACTGGATGAACATCTTATTGCATACTCCTTTGATTTCAGTCATGAAGCAGGTAAAACAGATGCTGAGATGAAAATCCTCTCCAACCTGTCCACAAAAGTCCGGAATATCAGATCCACCAATTCACTGGTTGATTTTTGCTTCACAACCGATGGCCGGTTGGGTGCAGCCATCAACCAAACCACCAAAATCTGGGACATTGCAGCACCCTGGCTGATCACTCATGAAGCTGGCGGTGTGGTCACCGACATTAATGGGAATAGCATTGACTTTGATCTTACTCAGAGTAAGTTTGACCGGAACTATACGATCATTGCATCTGGATCAGGCATACATCATCAATTGATACAAATCATCAATCCCCTTTGACATCCTGAATAACTATGAGAGTATTAACCGCCATAAAAATGATCTGTCGTGTCATATGAATGGCAAGATTTCCGATGGTGAAGACGTTCATTTTGATTAGCTTTGTATGATGGATGTAGAAGGATTTTCATCGCATATTTTCTGGTCCTACAACAGGTTAGCTGACATTAAACCAGAGATCGTTATTAAGCAGCCTATTTCACCAGGGAATTAAAAAAAATCAAGGAGGAAATTTAATGATAGTCATCAGATTGTTACCCGTCATCATATCATTTGGATTACTGGCAGCCCATTTTTCAAGGGCTGATTTACTACCACTGGTGATCGTTTGTCTTATCATCCCCGTGTTACTTTTCATCAGGAAAGCATGGGTAGCCAGGAGTATACAGGTGTTACTTTTAATCGGGGCGTTTGAATGGATCCGGGCCATGCTGGGCTATATTGAGTTGCGCAAATCGATCGGTGATGACTGGACCAGGCTGGCCATTATCCTGATCGTTGTAGCATTATTAACAGCCCTGTCCGGACTTGTTTTTCGTGGAAAATCTTTAAAGAAGCGTTATCAACTGCAATAATCAAGACATTGAATCGAGCAACCTTATCCGGATTGGTAGCCCTTATCCTGCTGGCAGGCTGTAAAAATGAAACCAAATTCGAAAATGTGAGTCAGGAGAAAGAGCAAAAAATCGTCATATACCAGGTATTCACCCGCCTGTTTGGAAATACCAACACCACCAATAAACCATGGGGCACCATCCAGGAGAATGGTGTGGGAAAGTTTAATGATTTTAACGATGAAGCGCTTGAAGCCATTAAGGATCTGGGGATCTCTCATATCTGGTACACCGGAGTGCTGCACCATGCCATGGTGACCGACTATTCGGCTTATGGTTTGCCCGGTGATGATCCCGATGTGGTGAAAGGAAGGGCCGGATCTCCCTATTCAGTAAAAGATTATTACAATGTGAATCCGGATTTGGCCGTGGATCCGGCTAAGCGACTGGAAGAGTTTGTGGAGTTGATTGACCGGAGTCACAAGCATGGATTGAAAGTGATTATTGACATTGTCCCCAACCATGTAGCCCGGGTCTACCACTCCGCAGGCAATCCTGAAGGGGTTGAAGATTTTGGAGCCTCTGATGATCTCTCCAGGGAGTATCTGAAAAATAACAATTTTTACTATATCCCTGGAAAGCCTTTTCAGGTACCCCAATGGCAGGATGGATACCAGGTACTGGGTGGAGAAAAGCATCCTGAGGCAGATGGATACTTTAAAGAGGATCCGGCCAAATGGACCGGGAATGGATCCCGGAGTCCACAGCCGGTCATGCATGACTGGTATGAAGCAGTTAAGGTGAATTTTGGGATCCGGCCCGATGGAAGCAAGGACTTTGACGAATTACCTGAAGGATTTGAAAATGAATCCTTCCAGGTCCACCATACATTCTGGCAGGACAAAGAGGTACCCGACTCATGGAAGAAATTCAGGGATATTGCGCTCTACTGGCTGGAAAAGGGTGTGGACGGATTCCGGTACGATATGGCCGAGATGGTCCCGGTGGAATTCTGGAGCTATATGAATAGTTCCATCAAATCGGCCAGTCCCGATGCATTCCTGCTTGCAGAAATTTACCAGCCACATATTTACAGGGATTACATCTATAAAGGGAAGATGGACTACCTCTATGATAAGGTGCAGCTCTATGATACCCTTAAGCACATTATGCAGGGTCATGGCAGTACCGATAATATTATCCCCATCCAGGAAGGATTGAAGGATATTGAACACCATATGCTGCACTTTCTGGAAAACCATGACGAACAACGCATAGCCAGTGCCGAATTTGCGGGCAATGCTGAAATAGGGAAGCCGGCCATGGTGGTCTCTGCAACCATCGGCACCTCCCCCACCATGCTCTATTTTGGCCAGGAAGTGGGAGAATCAGGAGACGGAAATGCAGGACACGGTTCGGAAACGCGCACCACCATCTATGATTACTGGGGAGTACCCAGCCATATAAGATGGATGAACGGAGGGGCTTTTGACGGGGGACAACTCACTGAGAAAGAAAAAGAGGTGCGGGAGTTTTACAAGCGGCTGCTGAACTTTACCCTGGAAAGTGCGGCGCTGACCGGGGAATACCGTGAAATCCACAGCTACAACAGGACCCACACAGAGTGGTATAATGACAGAGTATTTTCGTATGTTCGTTGGAAAGAAGATAACCGGTTAATCGTTGTTACCAATTTCGACGCAAACAATAGTTATGGCTTTCAGCTCAAGTTGCCTGAAGATCTTGTTAAAACCTGGAACCTGGAGAAAGAGACCTTAAGAATGAAGGATGTACTGAGCGATCGCACCCTGGAGCTAACTGTATCTGACGGAAAGGCGGAAACAAGGATCGATCTTAAACCACTGGAATCACTTATTCTTGAGATCCTTTAAACGGCATTGTTTATGCTGCTTCAACCTGTTATAAATGAAGAAATCTTTCATTTTGCTGACCATGGAAAAAGTGGGAAGCAGATGTGATTTGATATTATTCGAAGGAGAACACTTATGAAAAAGCAGATGATTTTTTTATCCCTGGTTCTACTTACCGGGATTGTTGGCTGCCAGTCCGGGATTCCGGAGAAACCAAATATCATCCTGTGCATGTCCGATGACCAGGGCTGGGGTGATGTGGGATTTCATGGTCATCCGCATCTGAAAACGCCTAATCTTGATGAGATGGCTGCAAACGGCATACAGTTTGACTGGTTCTACAGTGCGGCACCGGTCTGTTCCCCGACGCGCGCCAGTTGTCTGACGGGCCGTCATCCATACCGACAGGGAATATTCGGGGCCAATTCCGGGCATATGCGCCATGAGGAGCTGACCCTGGCCGAAGTACTTAAAAACCATGGATACACCACCGGTCACTTCGGTAAATGGCACCTGGGAACCCTGACCGTTAATGAAAAGGATTCCAACCGCGGGAAACCGGGGGATTCCACACATTATTCCCCGCCCTGGGAAAATGGATTTGATGTTTGTTTTTCAACCGAGGCCAAGGTCCCCACCTGGGATCCCATGATCACACCTGACACAACGGCTCTGGGGGGGCGACCTAATGCTCCCGGCGAACCCTATGGCACCTATTACTGGGAAGGTGAAGAGAGAAAAGTGACTGAAAACCTTGAGGGGGACGATTCCCGGATTATCATGGACAGGGTGATCCCGTTTATTGAAACCGCAGCCAGGGAGGGAGAGCCCTTCTTTGCAGTCATCTGGTTCCATACGCCTCATCTTCCGGTGCTGACCGGTGAGAGAAACAGGAACATGTATGCAAAACTGTCTCTCGACGAACAGCACTTTTTTGGATGCATCACAGCCATGGATGAACAGATTGGAAGGCTTCGCAGGGAAATCGCAAACCATGGCATGACCGATAATACCATGATCTGGTTCTGCAGTGATAACGGTCCGGAGGGAAGGGAAAGAGCGGGCCGGACACAAGGTTCTGCCGGGCCTTTTACCGGGAGGAAGCGCAGTTTGCTCGACGGAGGTGTGCGGGTACCAGCTCTCCTGGAGTGGCCGGACGGGATCAGGAAACACAGGGTGATCAATATTCCCTGTTCCACTTCCGATTATTTTCCCACCATTCTCGATATCCTTGATCTCCGGCCGGACGAACTGGTCAGGCCCCTTGACGGGGTAAGCTTATTGCCAATGATCAACGGGGAAAAAACAGAAAGAGATGCTCCCATCGGGTTTATTAGCGGGAACCAGCGGTCACTGGTAAATGACCGTTATAAACTGTACAGCAGCGATCAGGGTGAGAGCTATTCACTATTTGATATTAAGGAAGACCCTGGCGAAAAACATGATCTTATAAAGCTATATCCCGCGATAGCAGATTCCATGAAAACTGACCTGGATGAGTGGGTGGATTCATTGGGGGAGATTAAAGAATGAAAAAGAAAAGAAATCTCCCCCCCTATACTGAAGGTAATGCAAATGAAAGTATTATTGACATTTCTCTCACGAGTGAACCTGGTTTTAAAACTCGGTAAAGGTGAATCAGTAAACCTTACAAAATAGACGTATGACATGAAGAGGTTATATTTAGCATGGATCCCATTTTTGGGTATTATTCTATCCTCATGCGGCAATAATCCGTCACAACTTCCGGTTCAGCATTCCAATCAGCGCCCCAATATCATACTAATGGTAGCTGATGATATGGGATATGGTGAGATTGCCAGTTATGGAGGCAGCAAGATTCTGACACCTCAGCTGACCAAACTGGCAAAATCAGGGATGCAATTCAGACAGTTCTACTCGGCAGGATCGGTTTGTACACCCACCAGGATATCTATATTAACAGGACGTTATCCACATCGATTTGGCATGAACAACAGAATATTCGGCGATAACGGTGGTTGTCTCCCTGATAGCTCCTCAGTGACAATAGCAGAAATTCTGCAAAAGGAAGGATACACCACGGCACATATGGGGAAATGGCATCTTGGAGGCGTACGCGGTATCGACCTGACAGACCGCAATAACAGGCACCCGGATGCAGACCCGGGGCCGCACGAACATGGTTTTGATGATTACCAGACCCAGGTCGAAGACAGAGGGCAGCGCAGTGAATTGATAGGCCAGGAATTACTCTACAGGAAAGGCGGTACTATTTTAACCCGAAATGACCAAAAAGTACCCAAAACTGATCCTTACTTCAGCAAGCACTGGACCGATTGTAACGGAGATTTTGCCATCGATATGATCAATAAACTGCATAAAGAGGAGAACCCATTTTTTCTGAATATCTGGTGGTATGTACCACATACTCCCATAGAGCCTGCTCCTGAGCCACACTATTCAATAGCGAAAGAAGATCCTGAAACATATCAGCGACCCGTCCCGGCAAACTCCAATGTCAGTGCTACGAATTACCGGATAAACTACAGCTCAATGATCGCGCATCTCGATCACAAAGTGGGGCTCATCGTTCAGAGACTGGAAGAACTTGGTATCAGGGAAAATACAATAATCCTCTTTACATCAGATAACGGGGGGGCATGGGGGGCATTTAATGGTAATTTATCGGGTGGTAAGGCTTGCTATTATGAAGGTGGGATCCGGGTACCCGGATTTGTCTCATGGCCCGGTAAGATAAAACCTAACTCCACCACGGACTTTATCGGGCACACCAACGATATATTGCCCACGATTTGCGCAATGACGGGTATAAAAATACCGGAAAACGCCGAAATTGACGGAATTAGTCTGCTTCCCGTACTGCTTGGAGCTAAAGAAAACCCGGAAAGAGAACCTCTGTACTGGGTGTCTGATGTGTTTCGCAGGACTCAACGAACCATACAACCTCCCCTGGCCATCACCCATGTGATCAGGGAAAACGGATGGAAGCTGGCCTGTAATCAAAATGAACCACTTGCCCTGTTTGATCTGAAAAATGACCCTGAAGAAGCTCAAAATCTACTTGACCTGCCTGAATACAAAGAGCTGATAGGTCGACTGCATGGAAAATTACTCGGGCACCTGGCAGAGCCTGCATTACCCACTCCGCAGCCGGATCATAGAGAGGTTCCATATGTGATTAATTGAAATTTCGGGATCGGAGTCAAAAGAAAATGACAATAAATGATCTAATTTTGGAATGAACCCAGGTATTTGAATGATTCGCATGAAAACGATCCATTATCTGTTTTACGTTGTCTTATTATGCCGGTTACCCTTGTATGCCCAGGATGGAACATTTGCCGGCCGGTGGGAATTCATCGGCATAGCGGTGGAAGAACCCGGTTACACGATATGGGGAACATCACCTGTAATCGGGGATGATGGAAAGGTGCATTTGTTCGTGGCCCGATGGCCCTGCGAGCTGAAAGTTGATCCGGGCTGGCGCTCCCACAGTGAGATCGCCCATTATGTGGGAGACGGCCCCGAGGGACCATTTGAATTCTCCGATGTTGCCCTGTCTGGCTCCGGGGAGGAGACATGGGACAGGTACGGGGTACATAATCCCGCGGTGCATAAGATCGGGAACAGGTATGTACTGTTATATATTGGCAACACCGATCCCCGCAGGCCTGCGCACCCCGCAAACCAGTGCATTGGCATGGCGGTCTCGGAAAGTCCGTACGGACCCTGGGAAAAAGTCGGTGAAGACGGTAAAATCCTTGCACCGCCCGGCAATGAGCAATACTGGAACCACAAGGCCGGCAACGGGGTAAACAATCCTGCACTGCTCCGGCATCCCGGAGGAGGATTTTTCCTGTACTTCAAGTCGGAGAACGCGAAAATGGGCCTTGCCGTGGCCGAACAGCTCGAGGGGCCCTATGTTCAGCTTCCCTTCCCGGTCACGGCCAATGAACAGAGGATTGAAGACGGATACGCATTTATGTATCAGGGGAGGTTTGCCCTGTTAACCACAGATAATCATGGAATTATGGAGGCGGGCGGGGGACTGCTGTGGACCTCAGCGGACGGGATCCATTTCGGGGATTATGAACAGGGATTCAAAAGGATCAATGACTACACCGATGTAGATATGTCGAAGGTGGCCGTTCATTACGGTCCGAAGGAGAGGAGTTATGCAAAGTTTGAACGTCCGCAACTCCTGCTGATCGATGACGAGCCCGCATACCTCTATCTCCCTTCAGGAACTAATATCTATGGCGATGATTGTACGGTCAGCTATATTTTAAGATTTGGAGATAATTGAAAATAGAGTTTTATCACTCTTCCATTACCCAGCTTCCCCACCAGTCATTACCCGGGTCGAACTCTTTGGATAGGAAATTCATTCTCCTTTTTTCCAGTTCAGGCCACCATTCATTAACCATATTGTCGTGACGCTTTGAAGCCAGTTCCGGGTCATAGGTTTCGTCCCTGGACGGCATATTGGCATTCACGTCGGCCAGCCAGGAAAGAAGCTTCTCACTCATTCGTTCAGTGATTTCAGGGTATTTACCTGATTCGTCTGTCAACTCACCGGGATCCGATTCCAGGTTGTACAGCTCGTTTCTCCCGTCCTCCCAGTAATGGATCAGTTTCCATTCATTTTCCAGGAGGATGGATGAAGGCTCTCCTCCCTGGTTCCCATAGTGTGGATAGTGCCAGTAGAGGGGCCTTTCAGGAAGGGTTTTTCCTTCAAGCAATGGTTTTAGGCTCACACCATCCACATGCTGCTGAGGCATCAGATCGATGTTGGCCAGATCAAGAATGGTCGGATAGAAATCGGTTCCCGTTACCGGATAATTGCTTTTTGCTCCATTGCTGTTAAGCCATGGCACGCATATGAAATACGGTTCACGGATTCCGCCTTCCCACATATATCCCTTTCCTCCACGCAGTGGTAGGTTTGAAGTGGAGTATGCATCTCCGGAGGCCACTCCCCCATTGTCGGAGGTGAATATGACGATGGTGTTTTCCTCCAGACCTAGTTCTTTCAAAGAATTCATAACAATGCCCACGGCATCGTCCATGCTCTCCACAAGACCAGCATAAACAGGATTATCCTGTACCTGTCTTATGGGCAGGACCCTTTCCATTTTGTATCCTGTTTCCGCAATGCCATTTTGTTCCGCTTTATCCCTGTACTTGCTCCATTTCTCCCGGGTGGTTTGAATGGGACCGTGAACGGCGTAAAAGGAGAGAAAGGCAAAGAACGCAGAATCACTGTTTTCTTCGAGAAAACGTACCGTTTCATTGGCGAGCCGCATGGAGAGATTTTCCCCGTCTCTCCTGTTCTCAAGTTTCGGATTGGTCCATGGGGAATAATAACCCCCGACGGGACCGCCTTTTTCCCAGCCTCCCATGTTCACATTGAAGCCATGATCTTCCGGATAGGAACCCTCACTGCCAAGATGCCACTTGCCGGCAAAAAAGGTTTTGTATCCCGATGCTTTCATTACTTCGGCCAGTGTGAGTTCATCTTCAGGCAGATTGTGAATGTATTCTGCCGGAAGCAATTTATCGTGCCTGTTGGTCTCTCGCCAGGCTGTACCGGATTTAGCGCCAATCCAGTCGGTGATACCATGTCTTGCAGGGAATTTTCCTGTCATGATACTGGCTCTCGAGGGACTGCAGACCCGGCATGCAGCATAACCCCGGGTAAAGATCATGCCCTGGCCGGCAATCCGGTCAATATTCGGGGTTTCATAATAACTGCTGCCAGTGCAGCTCAGGTCCATTTCACCCAGATCATCAGCCAGTATAAAGAGCACGTTGGGCCTATTTACCGTTTTTTTTGTTTCAGGTGGCCGGCATGATGCCATCAGCATGCAAATAAGGAGAAGAGCAGTGATTTTCATCTTTGATATTGTTCTGAATATTAAAATCATGGTCATATTTTCTGGTTGACAGGGTTGTTTCCTGCTGATAAGAGATGTTTTTATAAAGATACATGTTAAGTGGTAACAATCGATATACTCACAATCCTATTGTATGTGATTGTCTTATGTTTTGATAAGATAGTCCATAGCATTATATTGTATCTGCTATTTGTTATTACAATATCCTATTCAGAGATTAAACATATAGACATGAAAACTTTACAAGCCCTTATTATTTTTGTTTTTACAGCGGGGCTCGCGATTCTCTCCGCGTGCAATCAACCCGAAGAGGAGCATCCCAATATTGTTTTCATTCTTGCGGATGATCTGGGATACGGGGATCTGAGCGGTCTGAATCCTGATTCCAGAATATCCACTCCAAACCTTGATATGCTGGCAGGTCAGGGGATCACCTTTACAGATGCACATTCCGGTTCGGCGGTATGCACACCCACCCGTTACGGGATCCTTACCGGGAGGTACTGCTGGCGGTCCCGTTTGAAGAGTTCCGTGCTCTGGGCATGGGATGGACCGCTGATCGAACCAGACCGGCTGACGGTGGGTGATTTTCTGAAACAGCACGGGTATACCACTGCGTGTATCGGTAAATGGCACCTGGGCTGGGAATGGCCCACTTATGACGGTTCTTTGCTGGCTGATCAGCTCCCCCAGGGGAAGTGGGATCCGGAACTCCGGAATCCCCTTGCAGAAGAAGTCGATTTTACTGCAGAGATAAGGAATGGTCCCATTACGAGAGGTTTCGACTACTATTTCGGCGATGATGTTCCCAACTTCCCTCCCTATTGCTTCATTGAAAACGACCGGACCCTCGGGATTCCGTCCTTGAATAAGCCTGACAGCATGTTTGGTGCTCCGGGTCCTATGATAGAGGGCTGGAACCTGGAAGAGGTAATGCCCGCACTTACCCGAAAAGCGGTGGAATACATTAAAGCCGGTACCGGAGAAGGATTCTTTAATAGAGACCGGGACAAGCCCTTCTTCCTCTATTTCCCGCTTACGGCACCCCATACACCCATTGCCCCGGTGGCTGAATTCCGGGGTAAAAGCGATGCGAGTGCATACGGGGATTTTGTTCAGGAGGTGGACTGGACCGTGGGACAGATCATGAAGGTCCTGGAGGAGGAGGGAGTGGCAGAAAACACCCTGCTGATATTTACCAGCGATAATGGCTCACCCGGCAGGGACGGCACCAACATGGGCGGACCCGTGAGCTCTGTCAGGAAATACGGGCATAATCCCAGTTATATTTTCAGGGGGATCAAGGCAGATATCTTTGAGGGTGGACACCGTGTTCCTTTTTTTGCACGCTGGCCCGGGAAGATCAAACCCGGAGCAGAGAGTGACGAGATCATCTGTCATACCGATCTGATGGCCACCCTGGCAGCCATCCTGGATAAACCCCTGCCTGAGAATTCTGCCGAAGACAGTTATAACATCCTGCCGGTCTTGCTGGGGGAAGAGGTTGACAAACCTATCCGGGAAGCCACAGTCCACCATTCCATCGACGGATCCTTTTCCATCCGCCAGGGAAAATGGAAACTTGTGCTATGCGCCGGTTCCGGGGGCTGGAGCAAACCCGGCAATCAATTGGCAAAAGAGATGGGATTGCCGGAGATACAGTTGTATGACCTGAACGTCGACATAAAAGAGGAGAATAACCTGGTTGACCAGTACCCTGAAATTGTGGAAGAGCTTCGCGCATTGCTTCATAAATATTTGGATGAGGGACGTAGTACAAATACCAAAGAGCAGCTCATCGTTGAACAGTGAGGCGACTGACCCTGCCTCCCTGCCCTATTGTACGCCGGATTCCGGTTCCTGATACCTGAAAAACCGGTCGCAACCGGAGTAGTCCACCTCCCTCTCCATCCCGGCCAGGAAAGAGATAATGACCTCAACATCTGTCAAGGATTGCATAATCACGTTTTCCGGTAAAATAGTCTCATGGACGGCTGTAATATAGTCATTGGTTCCAAGGGTGAGCTGGTTGGTATCTGCCAGGGCATTGCCCTGAAGATCCATAATCTGAATCAAATCATTTGTCTGCCTGATTTCGATCCCTGAATAGAAGAACCCTGTTGCGGATTCCTTCAGGAAGTGCTTGAGTTCTGAGACAGTTATTTCAATGATGACCATGCGGTTGTTAAAAGGGGCTATCTGGAATATTTCTGTTTTGGAAATATCGCCTTCATCCAGGGAGGAGCGGACTCCGCCTTTATTCTGGAGAGAAACATCAACATTCAGTTCACTTCTGTATGCATCGGTGATCAGGCAGCCCACATGGTATGGTTCATGAAATGCACCGGAGGATCCTATGGTCTCATGCAGGTGGGGCAACTCCTGGTACTCATCCACAAGATTGCTTATTTCCGGATCGTACCCGGAACAGGTATCAAGATCAATCAAATCAAAGTTTACCGTTTGCACCTCCCTGTTCAGGATTGTGAGTTCAATTTTTCCCAGGTAATTTAATTTTGAGCCTGCCTGGAATACTGGAATGTGGTTGATGGTGGTATCGATTCTCCAGTGAGAGTGCCCCCCTATAATCATGTCAAAATAGGGATACTGTGAAGCCATTTGAAAATCGCCTAATTTTCCGTCATGTCCCAGATGAGAAAGGACAATAAGGAGGTCAGATTTCTCCTGCTCCTTTAGATGTTCATACCTTGGGATCACCTGTTCTGCGCTTTGAAATGTGATGCCCTCCACTTTCAGGGGGTGTGTGGATGGAATGGTGTCATCCTTTTTACCACCGGTCTCAATCACTCCTAAAAAAGTAACCTTTACATCATCCACAGACAGGGTGCTGTATTCAAACGGTTCGGGAATCCCCGTGTTTCCCATATCAATATTGGCACATACCCAATCAAATTCAGCCTGCTTCATCCTGTCGGCCAGGATCGACTGACCGTAATCAAATTCATGGTTGCCAACGGCCACAATATCAAATCCGACCCTGTTCATGAGATCAATCATCGGATATCCTTTTTCCGGGTGATGGTCAACCACGGGATTTCCAGAGAAGATGTCCCCGCTGCAGACAACCATCACATTGGTCTCCTCCTCTTCAAGTTCCACAATATGCCCGATCCTGGCAAAATTCTCCAGTTTCCCATGAACGTCATTGACAAAGAAAATGGTGAGATGCTGTAGTCCGGTCTCCTCCCCTTTCGGCTTATTGGAACAACCGGATAGTACAATCGATACTGTAAGCAGCAGCCTGAACAGGTGTTTCATCTGAGTAATATTGTGAACCGAAAGATACTGTTTTATCATTAGCTCCGGAAGTTTGGCAGACTACTTGAACTGTTGAAATCAAAGAAGACCCATGGAACACAAGTAGATTGACAATGCATCGTGAAATTGTCGAGCAGCACGTTTTTTCAAAATAGTTTCCATACCTTGTTGATTCTCTACAGATATTCTATGAAAATGAGAATCCTGACAATCATTTTAAGCATGGCCATCATTGGCATTTGCGCCTCCTGTACCAATCCGAAGAAAACCGAAAAGACCAAAAGTCTGCCCAATGTGGTATTAATCTATGCCGATGATCTGGGTTATGGTGATGTGGGTGCATACGGGGCCACTGAAATTAAGACTCCGAATATTGACAGGCTGGCCGAGGGAGGAATTCTTTTTAGTAACGGATACGCCTCTTCAGCTACATGTTCACCCAGCAGGTATGCATTGCTGACAGGCGTCTATCCCTGGCGCAATGAGAATGCAAAAATCCTGCCTGGCACAGCACCTCTGATTATTGATACAGCTCAACCAACACTCCCAAAGATGTTTAAAGAGCAGGGGTACCATACAGGTATTGTGGGGAAATGGCACCTGGGTCTGGGAGATGGTAACGTGGATTGGAACCAGCGAATTTCTCCGGGTCCCAATGAGGTGGGATTTGATTATTCCTACATTATGGCAGCCACCCAGGACCGTGTTCCAACGGTCTATATCGAAAACGGCAAGGTGGTTCGTCTTGATCCCGAAGATCCCATCGAAATCAGTTACCAGGAGAACTTTCCCGGAGAACCAACAGGAAAAGAGAATCCTGAGATGCTCAAAATGATGTGGCATCATGGTCACTTCAACAGCATTGTCAACGGTATCTCCCGCATCGGTTACATGAAGGGAGGAACATCGGCCAGGTGGGTGGATGAAAACATGGCTGACACCTTTCTTGTGAAAGCACAGGATTACATTGTTGGACATAAAAGTGAACCATTCTTCCTTTACTATGCGCTTCAGCAACCACACGTACCCCGCACACCCCATTCACGTTTTGTAAATAAAACAGGAATGGGGCCCAGGGGGGATGTGATCGTGGAAGCTGACTGGTGCATAGGTGAACTGGTATCTACGCTTGAAAAGGAAGGGCTTCTTGAAAACACCCTGATCATTCTGTCCAGTGACAATGGACCGGTTCTGAATGATGGCTATTACGATGATGCAGAGGAAAAGGTGGGCAGCCATACCCCGTCAGGAGCGCTCAGGGGTGGAAAATACAGTTTGTTTGAAGCGGGAACACGCGTTCCCTTTATTACTTTCTGGAAAGGTCAGATTGAGCCATCGGTCTCAAAAGCAATTGTTTCACAGTTGGACCTGTTCTCCTCTTTGGCCTCATTGATAGGGAGCCAGGTAAGAAGTGCAGATAGTGAAGAGCTACTCAGGGTGTTCATGGGCCAGGATGACCAGGGCAGGGATGAACTGATCCTGGAAGCCACCACAAGGACTGCCCTCAGGAAGGGGAACTGGATATTGATTCCACCTTATGGAGGACCCGCAGTCAACAGGAGTGTCAATATTGAACTGGGAAACTCAAATGAATACCAACTCTATAACCTGAGCAATGATATTGGTGAACAGCTTAACCTTGCCGGGACGAACAAGGAAAAACTGGAAGAGATGATCCAGTCTTATACCAAGATCCGGGGTGAAGCGTATAAAAACATTGAGGCACTTGAACTAAAATAGTATGTCACTCGGAATGCAAGACAAGGTTCCGGAACCTCCCAGCAGAGTTGTTACCTGTCCAGAGTCCTATTTTTTGTGATTTTAGTCCGGATAATCTGTCCACTTTCAATACTGGTTCGGAAATCTCATTCACATATACCTTCACCTGTTTATCTGAGATCTTAAGAGTTGCTTTGAACCAATCATCCGGATCAGGAGGAAGTGCAATTTCATTCTCGAACTCCCCGGTCCTCTCTTCCCTGAGTCTACTCCAGGTAAACTCAGGGTGAAAGATATACTGAACCATATGCTCTTTTCGAATCTGTTCCTCTGCCACAAAGTTGAATGGTCGGAAATAGATCACTTCATAGGTCTTCTCGTCCTGAATATTGAAAGCAATGCCGATAAAGCTTCTGCCAGGAGCATTTTCTCCCAGAAGTTCCACTTCAATGGTTCCTTTTTCAATTTCTATTGCTTCAAGAATACCCAATCCGTCACCCTCCACTGCATTCATTTCCACGGCATCTGGGTGGTTCTCGCAGAGGGATATGGTTCGGTTTACCGCAGTGATCTTCTTGTGATGCAATTCGCCAGTCAGGTCAACGGGTTTCTGACCAGAAGTTACCATACTGGTCAGACATATGAGACCTGAAATCAATGTTGTGATGCTTCTTTTCATTGTACCAAATTAATAGGTCCTTTCAATTTTCTCTAAAAACAGCAATTCGGCTACAAACAACCAATCAAAGGAGCGGGACTGATTTGCCAGATGCCGGTGGTGATCCTGATCCAGTAAATAATCCCTGGGCTTTGTAAGGATTCGTGTTTCACCATATACCTGTTCCAACTGGTCTCTCAGAGTACTGAATTCCTCAGGCAATTGCTGAAGTTGGGTTAAGGCTTCGGTCGCCTCCTGCCCGGTTTGAGCAGCATCATAGGTCTGGAGTGCCAGGAGTGCCTGGACTGAAAAACGGACCAGTTTATTGACCTGTTCATACACTTCAAGCCTGTATTGATTCCGGATGGCCTGCGATTTCATGGTAGCTATTTTTGAAGCAACCTCATCACAATCCACTAATACCGCAGTAGCCTTCTCGAGGTGCTGGGCGTATTTGTCGGTCCAGACTCCTTCCTCCCCGTTCACAGGAAGATCGATAACGCCTTCCTCAAATGGATCTTCAAGCTGTCGGAGGTCATTGCGTCTGTGATTTTGTAACAATGCGCCGTTCCACCATGCGACTGAATGTTCCAACTGATCCACAAAGAGAAATTCATCCCCGGACAGGGTGTTGGAGAACTCCCTGTGCCGGTAAGCTGCTTTGATCTCCTCTTTTGACCTTTGATCGCCGCTCCAAGAATATTCTGCAAAGGCAAGAATCCCTCGCATATAGAGTTCAAAATGGGGTGAATCATCATCCCATAAGGTTAACAACAGGCCATCCAGGCCCTTCTCAATTGAGGTCATGGCAAAGGATCTGATATTCTCCATGTTGCTTTCATTCTGAGGCATCAGCACCCAGCGGGTCTGCCCGGCAGTTGCTCCCATCACCTGCATGCCATGTTCCAGGAACCACTCCATGGCCATACCATTCCCAATGGACTGGGGTGTACTGTAGTTCCAGCGCATGTATATACAGTTTTTCGGGAAAAGATCCAGGAACTCAATCAGTTTCGATTCATTCTCCTCCCACACTCTGTTTACCTCTTCCAGGGTTAGATCCGGATTGAACATGGGCCTGTAAACACCTGCATTTTTCAGGGGCATGTCGTCCCAGAAAATGGGGGTTCGTCCATTTTCTTCGGCAAACTTGCATACCTTATCCAACCATATTAACTGCAACTCCAGCTCCGACTTACCGCTGTTTCGTCCGGTGGTATGTACCTCGTCACCACCCACATGTATATACCTTCCGTGGGGAGTGGCCTCCATGGCATCAAGGTAAAGGTCAAACTGCACTTCATAGGTCTTCGGATCCAGCGGATTAAATGCCCAGTCACTCTTCGGGTCGTCGCGCAACTCTTTATACTGGTCATGTTTCAGAATAAAGGATGCATGCCCCAACCCCTGGATCAGGGGACTGATCTCAATATTTCGTTCCATGGCATAATCACTCAGCTTCTTCCACTGCTCAATACTCAGTGCATCTGTAGATCCGACCAAAGGCTGACGTTCATAGCCCAGCTTATCTTCCATTTCAGCAATAATAGCATTCACCTTATATCTGGCCAGTTTGTCCATCAGCTTATAGTAGTATTCTCTCTTCTCCAGGTGGTGCTTTACATCAAGATGAATGGCCCTGTAGGAGAGTAATGGATAATCCTCAATGCTACAGAGAGGAAGCGGTACTCCCTGCTCTTTGGCATCCTCCATAAGCTGATCCAGGGTCATGAATCCGTACAACAAACCTGCTTTGTCTTTCCCTGTGATGGATATTTGTTTCTTTGTGATCTCAAGGAGATACCCCTCTGCTTTCAGATCCAGCGATTTATCAATCTTAATAATTATCTGAGCCTGTGATTGATTCTCTGAAGGTTGGATTTCTTCTAAATAGTGACCCAAGACAGGAAGCTCACTTCCATCAGCACTGTAAAAGTTAAGGATATCATCCACTAATAAAGCACTTGAACCTGTGAACTCAGCATGTTGGGGTATAGGTAAAAGGTTGAAATCGCCAGTTTTGGTATCGGTTGACTGACAGGAAGATAGTATAATTATGTTCAGTGAAAGCAGGAGGAGAAAATAATTTTTCATGTTGGAGTAGCTTAAATGTTGGAATAGCTTTAGATGATTGTAAATCAAGTTCAAAATATCAGAAGGGCCTGGTGGACTGCCGGTAATATTTCAGTGCATTGCGCTTCACTTCGGATGGGGTATATTTCACATGTTTACTGAGAAAGGCAAGTACAAATTCTTCATCATGTTTAGAGTATTCACGCATGACCCATCCCACCGCTGTTTTTGCAAATCGCTCCTCTCTGCGAATCAGAATATCAGAGAATTTCTGAATTTCAACTGCATGATCCTGAATCGTTCGGGCCTGTGCAAATGGAACCAGGGAGGCACGGGCCTTCCAGAGGTAAGAATTCCTGTTCCACTGTTTCAGGATCCAGATAACCTGAGGGTCCTGTGAATCGACCATGGGTGTTAAAACCTTCACACACAGCCAATCTGTGGTGTTCCAGTCGAAAATATACCGCTCATCAAACCAATCTGAGATCAGGCTTAACAAAAAGGAGTTCTTCTGTTTTCCCAGCCAGAAGAGCTGGATATAGAGAATGGCTGCAAGTTTCTCTTCTGCAAACCGCCCTTTGATAAGCCTGTTCACCATTCCTACCTGCCGGTTCATTGGCAACTGATCCAATCCCTCAGTGCGGTTCCTCTCCAGCAGGATCTTCCTGATTTCAGGAATACCTGCACCAATAAATGGAATAGTGCCCTTCAGATACCGGTTCCACCAATCCGCTTTGACAGATCTGCCTGTCTGCTTTAGCTCCTCAACTATGGTTCCTTCAAAATGATTCATCCGGGACTAAATATTCTCCTCTAAAATAGCCATTTTATTTGATCCTTTTAATCAATTTCTTAACACTATTTCTCTTTATAATCCGCTCGTCGATCTACATTCCGTGATAAGGATGTAACATACTACATGAT
Organism: Bacteroidota bacterium; assembly: GCA_039714655.1. GTDB lineage: Bacteria > Bacteroidota > Bacteroidia > Bacteroidales. Next base: position 787 of record JBDLIX010000059.1, on the reverse strand, counting down.
TTTCTCGTTTAGATCAAGCATATGCAACCATTTTGCGCAGAAACTGTTTAGGTATTGTGGTAAAACTGAAATCCATACTTATCATTGCAGGACTCATCCTGATTGCACAGCTATTATCCGCACAAAAGTCAGGTTTCCTGGACCACCTTCGCATCGGGTTTGGGGCGGGTGCAAACAGCGCTCAGATCGTTGACCTGGAGCCCTACAATGTATTTGAAGACCTTACCGGACTCACCTATGAAAATAGTTATACAGAAATGCTCCAGAATATTGGGAACCAGTATTTTGTTCAGGCTGAATGGTTCAACAATTTTATCATCATCGCACTCAGGCCAGGCACTTACACTTACCGGTTCAGCAAGATCAATGAGGTCATTTTTTCTAATGAGACGGTAGAACAGGTAACTCCTTACCTGCTTCGATACATCACTGTCCCGGTTGATATCCGGTACAGTGTGGATTTGCTGCGGTTCCGTCCTTATGCAGGGGTCACCGCAGCCTATAGTCATTTGCTGGGTTCGCACGATGCATCCAACCAGACCTTTATCAGGCCTAAAATCACAGCTGGTGCAGTAGCAGGCACTTACATCGACCTGAGGTATGTGATCCTCGACCTGAATGTGGGTTACCAGGCCGGACTTCATAACATTGCCAGTAAAACAAATCGGTTTGAGACAGGTAGCGGAACCACTTTTGCCCAGGATGATATGTTATTAAATGACCTGCAGGTGAGTCTATCCATTCTCTTTTCACTTCAAAAACAGAAGCACTACAGCAATGTGGAGTG
>JBDLIX010000058.1:0-31535 GCA_039714655.1 Bacteroidota bacterium | reverse complement strand
CTCTTCAGGATTGTAAGAAGGTTCAAAACAGCAACCGGGACATGCTCCGGAATGTGAAGGAAATACAGAAATCCGGCATGCTGGTTTCAGGTGGATTTATTGTAGGATTTGATAGCGATACTCCCGATCTCTTTCAACAACAGATAGATTTTATTCAGCAAAGCGGGATTGTTTGGGCCATGATTGGCCTGTTGAATGCTCCTAAGAATACTAAGCTCTATGAACGTCTTGCTGCAGAAGAGAGATTAACCACTGAAGTAACCGGAAACAACACAGATTTTTCCATGAATTTTGTGCCAAAAATGAACTCCGGTGAACTATTAAAGGGGTATCATTCGATCCTGCAAAACACCTATGCAATAAAGCCCTATTATAATAGAATACGTCACTGTTTGATAAACTTTAAACCGACCAATAGAAGGTTTGTCAGAATTGACAGATATTATCTGCTCGGTTTTTTGAAATCTATATTTATCATCGGAGTCTTTCACAAAGGACGAGGTGAATACTGGAAATTGATGATCTGGACCATCCTGAATCGACCAGGCCTGTTTCTCTATACCATCATGTTCACAATCTGCGGATACCACTTCAGAAAGCTATATGGTACTGAGGCTAATCATTAACAACCACATGCAGGTGGGCAATGGCCCTGATCCCGGCTTCATCTGACCGCTCCACCTTTACTATGTAATCGCCCGGTTCAGCGAAAGAATGGACCGTTTCTGCAAATTTTCCCTCAGTATAGTTTTGCCGGTTCGGGGTCTCGGATCTTATGGAGACCTGTGGGGAACCATCCCCGAAATCCCAGGTCTCACTGTCCACCTCGGTATTAAAAGAACGAACAAGAAAGGTGACAGGATCACCCGGCTTGATCCCCTGGGTGGGGTGGTACGCCGGTTGCATTACCGGGATGGTGTGATCTGGATTATCCCTGTCATACACCTGAACTACAGTAAAATCATAATCAACATTGCCTTGTGAATCAGTCACCTTCAGGATCTCACTGTACTCACCTGGCTCGTTATATGATCTCTTTTGGCTGGCCCCTTCTCCAACAGTTCCGTCGGTAAAGGTCCACTCATAGCTCACAATTTCGCCAGCATAACTTTTTGACTTGCTGCCATCGAGATCGACTTGTTGTCCGGTCCACAACAGGTGATGCGGACGTGCCACAGCGATGATCGCGGGTTCATGCTGGTTTACATAAGATTCCCAGAGATAAGCATAGGCTTCTTCGGTTCCCCAGTTTCCGGAAGCGGTCTCCCGGGTTTTTATCTCGAAATGGAGATGAACCCAACCTCCGCTACCGCCCTGTTTTCCCATGAATCCTAGCTTCTGACCCATCTTCACCCGCTTTCCCGTCTGTATAGCCGGATCGGTACTATCAAGATGGCTGTACCGGATGTACCACCCCAGGTCATTGAGTACCCAGACCACATCCGGGCGGATATCTCCAGGAAAATCGTCATATCCCTCCAGGGTATCCCCAAAAGATGAAACTATCAGTCCGTCAGTGGCCGATAAGATCTCATCCTTCCCCTCTGCTCCACCAAAATCATGGCCCGAATGATAATAGATATCCTTGTTGGCAGGATTTTCTCCCCAATCAACGTAAGTCACCTCATTCCCTGACTGGGTCATACTGGCAAACCATTTCTGTTTCACAGGATAGACAAATGTTCCAGCTTCCATGAAAGATGATCCCTTTGGCCACAATCTGAAACGCGCATCCCTGGTCAGCCCCCAACTATCTGAACTGGAATTGGTGTAATAATTCTTTACAACCGGACAATCAATCTGTACATTTCCAACCTCAACCGGAAGATGATAGTTGCCCGAGCCCAGGGTAACCTCTTCGCCATCAACACTGACTCTCACATATACAGAACGTATGGCATTGCGAAGGCTATCGCGAATCACTTCCACCTCCATGAGGGTCAGATTCACCTTTTCTCCATTGCTGAGGCTGATCTCCTTTGATTCACCCATATTCAGTTCTGTAACGACCCTTACCGGCGATAGGTCATCAGGTCCGTTACATGAAATCAACAGGGCAATCAATAGAACCACGGTGATGGAAAGAACTTTCATTTTTTCTGGATATATAGTTTATTGCTCACGAAATGCATATAGGTGCTTATCTGTTCTGATATATAGTACATCATCGATGGCGACCGGTGATGCACTGATCTTCTCCCTGAGCTTATTCTGGGCAAGAACACTGAAATCATCTGCAGATAAAATGGTTATGGTCCCGTTAAAGGAACATAAGTAGATCCGCTTGCCGGCTAGCATGGGTGAAGCAAAATAGCCCCCTGCAGCACCGATGCGTTTATGATGAACCACCTCACCTGATTCACGGTGGATAACAGATAATATTCCTCCATTCTTGATAAATAGCACATATTCACCAACTACCAGAGGGGAAGGGGTTTCAGGGGTATCTTTATTTACCTTCCACAAAATATCCGTGAAAGACCGTTCTCCTGAACCTTTCAGGGGAATTGCATGCATGCCATGCTCTTTAAAATAGGAAGCAAGGTACTCAAGCATTGTATTCCACTCATGCTCTTCCAGGACCTGGTCCTTATTGATATCAAATCTTCCCGCAAAACCTTTGAGATTTGCCGAAGACCATAATGCATCCGTATTTTCCGGCCTTTGAGTGAATTTCAGATCCTCTTTTAACTCATCTATCACGATTTTTCCATCTCCATTTTCATCATAGTCTTCCAACAATTCTGCAAAAGGGATCCGTTTCCCTCTTACGCTCTCTTCACCCCCATTTATCCACGTATTTACATACATCATATCTTCCATAATTACAGGGGTAGTGACTCCGGTTGACGGGACCATGATCCACCATTTCACTGCTCCATCGGTAATGGCAACAGATGCGATTCGGTCGCTGAAATGCAGGATCATCGTTTCGTTATATACTACAGGAGTTGCGGTGGTCCACATGGGACCCCATCCCTTGTCGGCTCCCCTGATGGTCCAGACTGGATCTCCTGTAGCGGCATTTAACGTTACAATCCTCGGATCTTTTTCCGAGTTCACAATGAGCACAACCATGCTGTCAATCACTATCGGCGAAGAGGCTCCTCCATTAAAATATTGTGATATGAGTTCGTGGGTATATTCCCATAGCTTATTTCCTTTCAGATCATATGCGATCAAACCATAATTAGGGAAAGAAGCAAAAACCCTGCTGCCGTCGCTTGCCACAGTGGGGTCAGCATAAGTGTACATCGGGTGTCTGTCATAGTAACCATGGGGCTTAACCGAATCTTTCCAGAGAACCTCTCCGTTTTCTCTGCCGATCGCCATGGTATAGAGCAAGCTGTCCTGATCATCAAATCCGGTGAGGAATATTCTGTCATTCACAATAGAGGGAGAGGACCAGCCTTTGAAGACCTCTACCTTCCAAAACAGATTGGTATCTGCGCTGAAATGAACCGGGGGATTTGCATCTTCAGGAGCAACCCCTGAAGCATTGGCTCCCCTGAACTGGAGCCAGTGCATGGATTCGGACTGGAATTTATATGATCCCTTTGTGGAACTATCACAGGAATTCAGAGTTAGAATGATAGTTATAAGTAGTGCAGAGAACAGGAAATAGGGATTGATTGATAAGCTGAAACTGATACGAAGCGCTGAACTATGTCTTTGCATGATTACCTGGATTAGATATACCCAAACAATATACAAACATTAGATTTCAAACCAAACAATAAGCCAGGACTGGTCAAGCAAGTGGGGGATACCGAACAAAAGGAAGGAATAAAAAAAGGCCAGCGGAATCGCCAGCCTCTCTTATTTGGCTCCCCAGGTAGGACTTGAACCTACGACCTACGGATTAACAGTCCGCCGCTCTAACCAACTGAGCTACTGAGGAATTTTTCACTCTTGTAAACTGTGCTGTAATTAGCGACGCAAAAGTAAATGCTTTTCACCAATAAAACAATACATTTTACAAAAAACCTTGCTGAAGGAATCTACATAAGATGATCAAACTTTCCGATTAATTATATATTTGTATCTAAACCGTATACAGCATGGCAAAAGTTTTGGGAATGGGGAATGCCCTCGTGGACATTATCACAAAAATAAAAGACGATGCAATTTTGGATAGTTTTGGATTTCCAAAAGGAAGCATGACCCTTGTTGACCTGGATACATCAAACTATATTCACGCAGAAACTGCAGGTTTTCCTAAAACCAAGGCTTCCGGAGGATCAGCAGCCAACACCATTCACGGGTTAGCCCACCTGGGAATTGAAACGGGTTTTGTTGGCTCAGTGGGAAACGACGATATGGGAAGGTTCTTCAAAAAGGACATGGAAGTAAATAAGATCCATCCCATCCTGTTCCGTTCAATGAATGAAACCGGAAGGGCCATGGCATTGATCTCCTCCGATTTTGAACGAACTTTTGCCACTTACCTGGGGGCTGCTGTAGATCTTACAGTGGAAGATATTACCCATGATATTTTCGAAGGGTATGAATATTTCTATGTGGAAGGATACTTGGTGCAGAACCGGGAAATGATTGAAAAAGCCATGCGCCTGGCTTCCGATGCTAATCTGAAGGTATGCCTGGACCTGGCCAGCTACAATATCGTTGCAGAGAATGATCTGTTTTTTCAAAGCCTTATCTCCAAATACGTTGATATTCTATTTGCCAATGAAGAAGAGATCAAAGGCTTAAACGGGAAAAGTCCTGAAGAAGGGGCTATGGAGATCCGTGACCAGGTTGAGCATGTTGTAATCAAAATGGGTGCTGAAGGCTCTTTCTGTGTGAGCGGAGAAGATATGGTAAGAATTGGCGTTCGGCCGTCCAATCCTATTGATACAACCGGAGCAGGCGACCTATATTCGGCAGGCTTTATTTACGGACATATGAAGGGTCTCCCTCCTGAAACCTGTGGAAAGATGGGCGCCATACTTGCAGGCAGGGTCATTGAAATGATTGGAGCCAAAATGGACGAATCCCACTGGGAAAATCTGCGCAGGGAGATCCATTCCCTGGAAAATTAGTTGACAGTTTTTAAACTGATGAGATAACCGCCGAATTTCCTCATATTGATCACCCTGTTGTCTTCAAGCAATAGGTACTGACCCTTGATGCCACTTAATACGCCCGATACCCGATGATCCTTATGGAAATTAAGGCTTTTGATCTTCTCCGGGTATCTCGACACAGGATATACTAGCTCCAACACTCGATTGTCCTGTGTCACAAATGGCAACAATTCACCAGGAACCAGTTTGGTCATTCTGCTCTTTGCCTGAACCATATCCACCCCTCCCGGCTCTGAACCTGAAAGCATCTTTCTCCAATTGGTTCTGTCATTGATATGAGCTTTCAATGCCACCTCAAGAAGACCGGCACTGTACCTGTTTGGAGTTCGTGCCAGCTCGATGGCCTTCACTGCCCCCTGATCGATCCATCGCGTAGGCACCTGGGTATTTCTTGTAACACCAACTTTCAATCCACTGGTCAAAGAGAGATACACCACATGCTCGGTAAGACAATGCTTTTTTGCATAATCCATATCCCTGGCAACTCCTTCCTGTGCCCTGCACAATTCAGGTCTCAACACACACTCTTCGGTTTCCGGGGCAGTTGTAAAGCAAGGATAGCAGTAACCCTGAGCAAAGGATTTTTTGATCTTCCTGCCACACCTGATGCAATGGATCTCTCCCAGATAATCCATACTAATCTCATGCCCAATGAGCCGATTCATCTCTACCCTATGTTCACCAAGCGGCAATTGATAATGAATTACCTCTCCAGGAGTTGACTCCATTTTCCTAATGTTTCCGGTGTACTCCATGGTTGACAATATACAAAATTCATGATATTTATAATTTTTTACTACTATGTATTGCATGGTATTACTTTTTTTATATATCTTTGTATTATATAATTGCTTGCATTAACATATATTATGAAATATATAGTATTATATACGATGATGATGGCAGCGCTGTTGATGCTCTTTACAGAGGTTACCGGACAGAAACCAACCATCGACCTGTTGCCATCCAAACATAAACGCATCCACCCTGAGGCCATTGTAGATACCAGCTTCTCGAACGACTCTGTTGTGAAATTCATTCCAGATGACCAATCCTCTTCCATAGATTCAAATAAGAAGGAGAAGAAAAAAAAGATCAGGAGAAGAAAAAGCTGGAAGAGTCTAAAGTATATCAACCCAATAAATTTTTTCATTCACATCACCGCATTAAAATTATAACCTATGAACATTGAGAACGCAAAAGCACAGATGCGGAAGGGGATACTGGAGTATTGCATCTTATCCATTCTGGCTAAGAAAGATCTCTATACCACAGATATCATCAACGCCCTGAAGAAAAATGACCTGATTGTAGTAGAAGGCACACTGTACCCTCTGCTGACCAGGCAAAAAAATGCCGGTTTGCTAAAATACAGGTGGGAAGAGAGCACCCAGGGTCCGCCCAGGAAATATTATACCCTTACCGACATCGGCAGGGCTTATCTGAAAGAGATGGATGAGTCGTGGAACGCCCTGATCAACTCTGTCAAATCAATCAAGAACTTTAAATAAAGCCATATACCATGAAGAAAGCGATTAAAATAAATTTAAGCGGAATCATCTTCCATATCGATGATGATGCTTATGAAAAACTAAAAACCTATCTGGATACCATCAGCAGGCATTTTTCCAATAAACAGGAGAGTAAAGAGATCATCGATGATATTGAATCCAGGATCGCAGAACTCTTTCAGGAGAGAATTACCGATGAGAACCAGGTGATCACCCTGACCATTGTTAACGAAGTCATTGACATCATGGGCAATCCTGAAGATATAGCAGATTCGGGTGAAGAAGCTGAAGAAAAAAGCTCCTTCCATGAGACCTATACGGGCAGCAAACGACTTTATCGGGATCCTGAAAATTCAGTTATCGGAGGGGTCTGTGGCGGATTGGCAGCCTATTTCGCAGTGGATCCGGTTATTTTCAGGCTACTGTTTGTCATATTCTTCTTTGCAGGAGGCGCGTCCATCCTGGTCTATATCATCCTATGGATTGTTCTCCCAAAAGCAGAGAGCGCTGCCCAGAAATTGGAGATGCGAGGTGAAAAGGTAAACGTCTCCAACCTGGAAAAAAAAATTCGTGAAGAGTACGACAACGTAAAAGAGAACGTCAAAGAAAACGTCCACAAGGCCAAAGAGAATGTTTATAAAGCCAAGGACTCTGACACCTATCAAAAGACAGAAAGGGCAGCCTCAGATTTTTTCGAGGTACTGGGAAAGATACTTCTGGTGTTCGTTAAGGTCATCTTAATCATCATCGGAACCAGCCTGGTTATTGGCGGCATTGGGATTCTCATCGGATTAATCACCCTTCCATTTGTTGGAATACATATGTTTCCGTTCGAATCGTACAGTTTTTCCCTGGGTGATCTATTGATACCATTTACCGACCCCGTTTCAGTGACCCTTCTGGTCATTGCAATCACGCTACTGATACTGATCCCTGTGGCTGCCATGATCTACGGATTGGTAAAGCTGATCTTTAATATAAAAACAAGGAATCGCGGGCTGAGTGTTGGAGCCATAACGCTATGGGTCGTAAGCCTGATGTTTATTATTGGCATTGTAGCCTTTGAAAGCAGCCACTACTCCGATTTCGGACGTGACACCCTTTCTCAGGAACTGGACATTGGATCCGATACGTTGTTCATCAAAGTGAACCAGGACCAGGAGGAATACCTGGACGATGAATCCCTAATCGATCTTGATAACAAATGGTATTTGCTTGAGGATGCAGATGCCTTTTACGGACGTATTGACCTGGACATAGAGAAGGCCGAGGGAGAGAACTTTAAAATAGAAGTTGAAAAAGAGTCAAAGGGACGCTCATGGGATAAGGCCGAAGAAAATGCTGCCGATATCAATTATAAGTTCCGCACCAGGGGCAATACCCTGATACTGGATCCCTATTTTTCGGTTGATCTGGATAACAAGTGGAGATTCCCAAGAGTGGAAACCATTATCAGAGTACCTGAAGGAAAAGTGGTTGTGCTTGGTCGTGAGACCAGGGACATTCTGGAAGCGGTTCGCAATGTGAATCATCTTTCGGATTGGAATATGGCTGGAAAATCCTGGATCATGACCGAGGATGGGTTGGAAAAAATTGCAGAATAATTACATTATTTTGTATATTTGCAACCCGGTTTTCGAAACCACTCTTGACCCGTGGTGTAATTGGCAACACATCTGATTTTGGTTCAGAAGAGTCCAGGTTCGAGCCCTGGCGGGTCAACAAAGAGTTTCAGTAATGCCTTGTCCTTTTTTAAGTCAAGGCGTTTTCAATTATTCCTGGCATAAAATTTTTTCTTTGCCCATTTTTCTTTAATTTCCTCAATGTTAAATCAAAACAAGCACTACTATGGGCATTGTATGGATTATTTTAATTGGAATTGCTGCCGGATTTTTAGCAGGTTTAATCATGAAAGGCGGCGGCTTTGGCTGGATCATTAATCTTCTTTTAGGAATTGCAGGAGCACTAATCGGCGGATGGTTATTAGGTGTACTGGGTGTAAATCTGGGTGAGGGTATCATTGGCTCTCTCATTACTGCAACCATTGGAGCCGTCTTGTTGATCTTTGTTGTATCTCTTTTCAAGAAAAAGAAGTAAACATCAATGAGAAGCCAACAATAACGCCCTCTCTTTTCACAGTAGAGGGCGGTTTCTTTTGTGTTAGTTGATGTTGATTCAGTTAAGTATTTTACGCTAAAAGGCACTTGCCAACCCATTTTCCTATGAATCGAAATCTTCTCAAATTCACAGTTCTTGTAATTTCCATTTTATTTTTGAGTTCATCTTATCCCATTTCCCAAGAGTCCCAAACAAACATAAAAGTCATGACCTATAACATATGGAATGGTTTTGACTGGGATAAAGACACCGTTAGGAAGGAGAATTGTATTAAGTGGATTAATAGCAAAGGTCCGGATGTCCTTGCATTACAGGAGTTATGTGGTTATAATGAAGAGAAGCTTAAAGCTGATGCTGCAAAATGGGGCCATCCTTATGTGAAAATATTAAAATCCGAAGGCTATCCTGTGGGACTGACTTCCAAAACACCAATCACTATTAAGGAACGTGTTATTGACAAGCTATGGCATGGTTTGTTGCATTGTGAAACATATGGTATTGATTTCTTTGTTGTGCACTTATCGCCGGCTGATTGCGATTTTAGATTCAAAGAAGCAAATATGATTGCTGAAAAGATTAAAAATTGCAAAAGTGATAAATATATTATTCTTGGTGATTTTAATGCACACTCTCCGTTTGATGAAGAATTACTAAAACAGAATAGCAGTTTGCTAAAAAAATATTCAAATAAAAAGCCTGAGAGTAACTATTCAAACCTAAGACTTGGAGAATTTGATTATTCAGTGGTTTCAACATTCATTGCATTACCAGCAATAGATGTCAGCCTCAATTTCATTGATATAACCGATAGATATACTTTCCCAACTCCTGCATTAATTGGGATTTATCAAACAGCGGATGAAGTTTTACAAAACAAAGAGCGAATAGATTATATCTTAACGAGTCCAATGATCGCGAAATCATGTACGAATGTTACAATTTATAACAACGGGGAGACCGAAACCTTATCAGATCATTATCCCGTTATGGCTGAATTTAATTTTTAAAAATTTACCTCCCCGGATCATCCAGCAATCTAGTCCTCTTTTTCAGAAGCTTTATGACCAGATATGCTATTGCACTGAGAATAAACCCGGCAGCAAAGAAATAATTAAAATTGGTCTCTTTAACGATTAATTCGCCAGCGATATCTAATCCTGAGAAAACCAGAAAAACTGCTGCAATTCCATTCTTCTCCTTCTTCAGTACTTTCTTCCAGCTGAAGGGCAAGTCTGGTTTTTTAAAACCTTTGAAATGAGGGAAAAATGGCGGCACCTTCTCGGCCCACTCCAAGTATGAAGTACCAAATTTTTTTCTGAGAAATTGCTCTTCAGCAAACATGATTCTTTCATAATAGAGCCAATAGGAGAGGCAAACCACAACAATAAACCAAATATGACCGGTTAACAGGATCGGTCCCAACCACATGAAAAAATTGCCCACATACAAAGGATGTCTCATCAATGAATAACTTCCTGTGGTATTCAGTTTACCGGCCACCTGCTTTTTTACATTACCGCCAGAGGTATTTTTGGGAGTCCGGCCCATGGTATACACACGAATAAACAGCCCTGACAGGCTTATTAAAAAGCAGATATATTCGTAATAGATCTCAAAAGATGTTCCATCCAGGAAACTAGTTTCAGGATAGATTTTACGCCTTAAATAAAGGAGTACTCCGGCTATTAAAATAATAAATGGAAGTGTACCTCGATAGCGGAAAAGCCAATTGCCTCGTTTTTCAAATTCCTCTTGCAGGGCCATAATCTTAGATTCTAGTCAGACTTATATTTTGCAAAGATAAAAACCTATTTATCATTTGATAAGTTCCCCGTCAGGAAACCGATTATTGTATTAGTTTTGTTCAAACGGCTTTGTTATGATGTTAAAAAGAGTGATTTACCTCCTGGTATTTCTCTTTCTCCCGGTTGCTGCAAGCGCACAGATCAATATTTTTATGGGAGGGAACCTCCAGGGAAATTATTCCTGGATCAGGGGAGATGAACCCACTTTCGAACCTGGTTTTGGAGGAGGAGCCAGTTTTGTCTATTGGGAATATGAATATTGGTTTCTCAAGGCTGGGGTGGATTATAATTCTAAATCCTCTTCAAGCCTGGAGTATCCGGAAGATTACGGAGTAGAGATTACCGATCCCGATGATAAGATCAACATCAGCTTTACTGAACAGTCCATTGGAGTACCGCTGACACTCTATTTCCGGCCCTATGAATCAGGTGCCAATGCATTGTTGATTACCGGGTCCCTTAAAGTGATGTTTGTTGCCCTTCTAAAAGAGAATTCAGAGGAATACGGGGAGCTGATCCTGAAAGGAAGCGATATTAAAACAAGGATGAAAACAAACCTTGGCATCGGTATTGGATATCAGCGCCAGCTAGACCAGCACACGTTCCTGAACATCGTACCCTCTTACAATGTGGATATTCGTGCTGACAGGGCTTTCAATTCCATCACCCTCACAGCAGAGTTAATTTTCGGGGTTTATTAACATGATTCGCTGAGCTCTCAGCTCTTTTCGAAGCATTTTTGAGCTTCCTCCGGTGACCTGGTCCAGGGCTTCCCAGAATTTTTTACTGTGATCGCGGTACCGGGTATGTGTAAGTTCATGAAGGATCACATAATCCATAAGGTGATCTGGCAGCATCATCAGCCAGCTATTCAGGTTGATGCTGTTTTTGACACTGCAACTCCCCCACCGGCTCTTCATCTTTCTGACCTTCACTCCTGTAACCTCAAACTCATGTGTCAATGCCAACTCTTTTACCCTGCCTGGTAAATATGCTTTTCCCTCCTCCAGCAGAATCCGCCAAATGACATCTTCCACACTGTTGTCACCCCTCTGCAGTACCATGGGAAGATCCTTCCCCCGAATGTTCAGCAGATCCCCTTCCCGAAGTACGGGTCCCGAATCGATCCAATGGTTGATCTCCGACAGCTTCACCATGATCCACTGCTTCTTTGACATAAGAAATGCCTCAGCCCTCTTCTGACTCACATACCTGGGAATGGTCACCCTGATCTCGCCCTGCTGGTTGATCCGAAGCGATAGGTTTTTAGCCCTCCGGTTATAGACATAGCGCACATTTCCGATCTCCCGGTAATTAACAATATTTTCTCTTTTATTCATTTAGAATTAAACGGTTATCCATAACTTTAGCGTTTCATTTAAAAAGCGTATAATGATCCGAAAAGCAATCACCCTCTCCATTATGTTGTTTGGTGCGGTTATCACAGGTGTGGCTCAAGAAGCCTGGTCACTGGAAAACTGCATTCAGCATGCCATGGAGAATAACATCCAGATCAAGCAATCGGTTCTAAACACCGAATATAACGAAAACCTGCTGAAGCAATCAAAGCTGGGTCAGATCCCCAACCTGAATGCCAATTCAAACTACTCCTACTCCTGGGGACGTGCCCTGGACCAGACCACGTACCAATTTACAGACGACCAACAGATCAACTCTTTGAGCATGGGACTCAGCTCTTCGGTAAATCTGTTTAGTGGTTTGCGGGTTAGGAATACAATTCTTCAAGACAAGCTGAACCTGATGGCCAGTTATGAAGATGTGGAGAAGATTAAAAATGACATATCTCTGAATATTGCCGCAGCCTATCTCTCTATTATGTTCAACCAGGAGTTGCTTGCAGTGACTGAAGGTCAGATGGAGATTACCGGACAACAGGTGGAGAGAACCAGGAAAATGGTCGATGCAGGAAAACTGGCCAGGGGGGACCTCCTTGAGATTGAAGCACAATATGCCTCCGAGGAACTAAACCTGGTAAACGCCGAGAATCAGCTTTCAATCTCTTTGCTCACTCTCCAGCAGATCCTGGATCTTCCCATCGATACAACATTTAATATTGCAATCCCGGAACTGTCCGATCCGGATGAAAATTCGCTGGTTATCAATGCCATGGAGGTTTATGAGATCGCTGACCAGGAGATGCCGGAGATAAAAAGTGCAGAACTGGCAAAGGAGGTTTCAGAAAAAGGACTTAAGATTGCCAAGGGGGGGCGCTCTCCACAACTGTATCTTACGGCCAATTACAATTCCGGCTTTTCAGATATCCGCGAGCAGGTCGTTGAGCTGGGAGATGCCCAGCAGATTCCCATTGGGATCACACAAAATAGTGCAGACCCTGTATTGTCATACCCGCAGCAGTTTCCGGTCTACGGAGCTTACCCCTTCTTTGAGCAAATACGGGACAATACCTCCGCAGGTGTGGGCATTAGACTCTCCATTCCCATATTCAACGGCTGGCAGGTCAATACCAGCATTGCAAATGCACGGATTTCCCTGGAAAATGCTGACCTTGAACTTCAGAGTAGAAGGCTTACACTTTATGCCAGCATACAGAAAGCCTATACAGATGCTGTGGCAGCACTCAAAAAGTTCACTGCTACCGAGCGTGCTTTGATCTCCATGGAGGAGTCTTTCAAATACACAGAAAAGAAATTTGAAGTTGGATTGGTCAACACAGTAGATTATAACATGTCTAAAAACCTGCTCACTGCCACACAGTCAGATCTGCTCCAGGCCAAATACGATTTTATTTTCAGAATTAAAATACTCAACTTTTATAAGGGAGAACCCATCACACTTTAAATACCCCGGAACCAATGAAATCAAAGAAATTACTACTTATCATAGCCATCATTGCCGTAGTGCTTATTGTTGTGCTGGCCATAGGAAAAAAGCAGGGTTGGTTTGGCAACGAAGGCTATCTGAAAGTAGCCATTGAAACAGGAATAGAGAGAGAAATTGTGGAGATTATCACCGCCAACGGCAAGATCCAGCCTGAGACTGAAGTTGCCATATCACCCGATGTATCGGGGGAGATCGTTGATCTTGTTGTAAAGGAAGGAGATGAGGTCCTGAAAGGAGAGTACCTGCTCAAGATCAAGCCCGAAGCCTATCAGATGGCCCGAAACCGGGCTGAGGCATCCCTAAACAGTTCAAGGGCAAGGCTAAAGCAATCCGAATCACAACTGGAACTAGCCACTCTTGATTACAAAAGGAACAGCAAACTATACGAGGAACAAGCCATCTCAGAGGCAGAATTCGAACAATCCCTGACCACTTACAATACTTCCCTGGCTGAGAAAGAAGCCGCTGAATTTTCTGTGGAAAGCGCCAAAGCCACCCTCGACGAGGCCGATGAGAGCCTGCTGAAAACTTCCATCTATGCACCCATGACCGGAACTATTTCCAGGCTTGCTGTGGAACTGGGAGAACGTGTTGTTGGAACCTCTATGATGGCCGGGACTGAAATGCTTCGCATTGCGGACCTGAACCGAATGGAGGTGGAAGTAGAAGTGAATGAAAATGATATTGTTCGCGTATCCAATCGGGATACGGCTCTTATTGAAGTTGATGCATATCCCGACACCCGGTTCAAAGGAGTAGTTTCTGAAATCCCCGTTTCAGCAAACACCACCGGTGTAACCACCGACCAGGTAACCAATTTTAATGTGAAAGTTCTGTTGATTCCGGAGTCCTATGCCGACAAAATCTCAGAAGACAATCCCTTTCCCCTTAGGCCGGGAATGTCAGCCACCGCCGATATTCAGACTGACCGCAGGAGTGGTATTTATTCCATTCCCATTCAGGCAGTAACCACCCGGATGGATACTGCCGGAGCAGAATTATTTCATGCATCCGAAAAAGAGCAAACCGGCGAGATTAGCTCCGATGGTTCGGTCTCCTCAACCACTGAAACCATCCCACTTGAACCAACCAGTGATGAACCGCTTGTAGTGGTATTCACGGTATCAGAAGGAAAGGCCTGGATGAAGCCGGTGAAAACCGGTATTCAGGATAACAACTACATAGAGATCACCGAAGGCCTCAATCCGGAAGAAGAGGTGGTGGTTGCTCCCTATTCGGCCATCTCCAGACAGTTGAAGAACGACTTTAATGTGGAGGTGGTGACGGAAGAGGAGCTGTTCAAGGGAGATAAAAAGAACAAGGATTAACCACACATGGACGGACCATTGATTCTTCATATTGAAACAGCCACTGACATTTGTTCGGTAGCACTTTCAGTGGGGGATCAACAGCTTTCATTGGTAGAGAGTGGTCCCGAGCGTTCTCATGCCACCCTGCTAAATGCGTTTATTAGAAGGGCATTTGAGGAGAGTGGAAGAGCGCTGGATCAAATGGATGCGGTTGCCATTAGCAAAGGGCCCGGTTCCTATACAGGTCTCCGCATCGGTGTATCTACTGCCAAAGGACTGGCCTATGCCCTTGAAAAGCCCCTCCTCTCTTCAGGGACGCTGGATAACATGGCCTACGGTGCTTTGGACCACTCATACATACAGGAATTAGCAATTAAACATGGTGAGGAACTGCTGCTTTGTCCCATGCTGGATGCCCGAAGGATGGAAGTGTACTCATGTTTTTATTCAACGGGTATGATTGTCGTAAGAGAGGTTTCTGCCGATGTCATCGACAGCGAAAGTTACAGGAAACTCCTGGATAAGCACCATATTTGTTTCTTTGGAAATGGCTCCCAGAAGTGTAAGGAGGTGCTGGATCATCCTCATGCACACTTCATTCATGGATTAAATCCGTCGGCTGGACAGATGATCATTCCGGCACTCGGCCGTTTTACACAAAAGCAATTTGAAGATGTGGCTTACTTTGAACCTTTTTACCTGAAAGACTTTGTTGCCACCATTCCAAGAAAAAAGGTGATATGACCAGAAGAGGAATGAAACAATATATTGATATATTTACATACTAAAGCGTGCATATGGCTACAACAGCAGATTTTAGAAATGGATTATGCCTTGAGTTCAATAATGACCTCTATTCCATCGTTCAATTTCAACATGTGAAACCGGGAAAGGGCCCGGCATTCGTCAGGACCAAAATGAAGAGCCTTACTACCGGAAGGGTCATCGAGAACACATTCTCAGCCGGGGTCAAGGTAAACACAGCCAGGGTGGAAAGAAGACCCTACCAGTTTCTCTACTCCGATGATATGGGCAATAATTTCATGCATTTGGAGACCTTCGAACAGATCACCATCCAACCTGATATGGTTGAAAATGCAGACCTTATGAAGGAGGGTCAATCGGTTGAGATCGTAGTGCATGCCGATACAGAGACACCGCTTTCGGTGGACCTTCCTCCCTTTGTGGAACTGGCAATCACCTATACTGAGCCTGGTGAAAAAGGAAACACTGCTTCCACATCAGCACAAAAACCTGCTGAACTTGAAACCGGGGCAAAAATTATGGTCCCCCTGTTTATCGATACCGGTGAGATAATCAAAGTTGATACCCGTGACCGCTCCTACGCAGAAAGGGTTAAAAAGTAGTTTTAAGGATCAAGCATTATCATGGGAAAATTTTCTGAGAACCGGTTAAAGCTTTCCACATTCAAACTGAATGCGCTTTTGGATATTACCCTGGCAATCAATGATAATGTTTCCATCAGCGAATTAATCCGGAGGTATGAAAAAATGCTTACCGATGACCTTGATATCGGTAAGGTCATTGTGTTGAAATTCTCCGACAAATGGGATTGCCTGCTTAATTCCGGATTTGGGAACAAATTCTTTGCAAAGGTGGATATGGAAAGGGATCTTCTTCCTTATGATGAGATCTCCTTTATCACTTCTGAACCCCAGCACTTCCCTGAACTTGTGGATATTGTGATCCCTGTCTCCCATAAGGATAAAGCCATCGCCTTTGTATTAATAGGAGACATTGAAGAAGAGGGCGAAGGGGTGAGTCCAATCATTAAGCACCTGAGGTTCATACAAACCCTTTCCAACATCATTACAGTTGCCATCGAAAACAAACGCCTGTTCCAGGAGTCATTGCGGCAGGAGGCATTGAAAAGGGAGATGGAGCTGGCCAGCAGGATGCAAAATATGTTAATCCCTACAAAAGAGAGATTGCCTTCCCACGAATTTATCCGGATGAAAGCCTTTTACCATCCCCATTTTGAAGTGGGAGGCGACTATTATGATGTCATCCAGCTGAGTAAAGAGGAGGTGGGTTTCTGCATCGCCGATGTATCCGGGAAAGGGATTTCCGCAGCCATTCTAATGTCTAATTTTCAGGCCAACCTGAGGGCACTCTTTACTGCTGATCAAGGTCTTAAAGTTACTCTCACCCGGCTTAATGAGCGGGTGATGAACAGTGCCAAAGGGGAAAAATTTATCACCCTGTTTATTGCCCGTTATCATTTCAAAAAAAGGGAATTGAAATATGTGAATGCAGGGCACAACCCACCCTTCCTCTATGACCCGGATTCAAAAAAATTAACGCAGCTTTCGAGCGGCTGTGTGGGTATGGGGATGCTTGATGATCTCCCATTTATTAATGAAGCGGCGGTTAAACTGGACAACCCGGCAAAACTATTCTGTTACACTGACGGACTGGTGGAAGTGATCCAGGATTCGGGTGTTGAGTTCGGCACCGAAGATCTTGAAAAAGAGATCTCCAATCCAAAACCACTGGAGGAGAACATCAAAACCATCATCGATAACCAGAAGATCATGGAAGGATCAGCTGCCATTTTTGATGATATCTCCATCATCGGCGCAGAATTCCCCGGAAAAAACGGATTCAGTTAGGTGCATCTTTATGGTATATATCCATGGCCACAAGCATGGCTGTATAACCCCAGAACAATACAGAGATCTTATCCGTATCCAGGAAGTTATTAAGCAATCCATGGAAATAATAGGAGAATAGTCCCACCAGTACAGCCAGCGAAAAGATCCGGATAGATCGTCGTTTGGAAGTGAAATATACCCTGAGCCCTGTATAAATAGTGGTTCCAATCACAAGAAGGATGCTGAGCAATCCAAAAACACCTGCCTCAGATAGTGGACCCAGGTACTCGCTGTGCGCATTCCCCCTGGTCCCGAAGTCAGTGCTGATACGGGTTTTTTCATAAGAGCGCTGGTATCGCCCGTACTCGAACTGATAAGTTCCCGGTCCGAATCCAAACAAAGGTTTGTCCTTCCACATCCGAATGGCACAGCTCCACCTGTTGATACGCTCCAGGTTGGATTGGTCGGTGGAGATGTTGGAGATGGATTGAACATGCTCGGAAAATTCCCCGGAGGACTCCACCCGGTTCTGTTCCAGCTCCAACATCATTTGGGTCCTTATGGATAAGAAGAAACCCACCAGGATTATGGCACCCACCAGCACAATTTCAAACCGGATCTTTAGCTTAATAATCGCCCAAACTCCTAGGGATGCTAAAATACTAACCCAGCTTGCGCGGGTATAAGAGACTACCGTTGCAAAAATAATCATCATGACTAGCAGCAACATAAGAAAACGGGTATTGATATCCTCCCGTTTGATAAAAAGGAACAGGGCCACTAATACAGGCAGAACGAATCCCAGCGTAGCTCCGTAAGAGGTGTGGTCCTTGTAAAACGGTTTGGCAACACTATGGGCCATCACCTGGTTGTTGAGGCCATACTGGGCATGATTGATCAGTGTGTAAAGGATTACTCCGCTGAAAGCAATGATAAAAACCCATACATAGGTGTGCATGTTCTTCTCCTTTTTGAAAAGCTGGGTGCCCAGCAAATAGAATCCCACGATAAACCAGAGTCGCGATGCCAATACTTTGAAGGATACCAGCATATCGGAACTGGTAAGGCTTGAGATGAACATCCAGGCCAGATGAAAATAGATGGCCAGGGTTACAGGATGTCGCAATACCCTGATATCGATCCGGTCACCCATGAGGTACTTCAGCATATAAAGAAGTAACAATCCGGCAAGCAAAGGTTCGGTTGGAAGGTACATATCGATGGACATTCCTTCAACCAGCCTGCTCAGGGGTATGGAGATGGGTACAAAGAACACGATAGCAAGCAGGTACTTGTCCACAGCCACAATGGCAAGGACTACGAAAAGCAGCAGGGCTGGAATCAGGGGTACATAGAAGATCTCCAACGCCAGCATGATGGTATTCAATGCCACGAAAGAGATCAGGATTCCCCACAAGAGGAGCTTCGGGTATCGTTCCCGGGTTCCGGCAATCATTTTTCTTCCTGTATGGCCACACGGGCCTTGATGTTGTCAATCACGATCAACACGATCAGTGCTAGCAGCAGCGATGCAAATGTAGAGACAATAACAATCAGGGATTTATTTGGATAGGCTTTCTTCTCGGGAGGATACGCACTCTCCACCACGAACTTGTATGAAAGATTTTGTTCTGCTTCCAACCTGGCCTCCTTAAACCTGAGGCTCAGTCCCGCTACTATCTGGGATTCGTTGCGTACCAGATTCAGCATTGAGATATAGAGCGCTCCATTTTCAGAGATGGCTTTTATCAGGTTATTGGTGGGGTCTCCGCTGGTATTGATCTCACTTGAAAGCTGACCGCTTAACATATTCAGCGAGTCCCGGAGAACCATGAGATTCTTATCAGCTTCCCTGAACTCCTTTTCTACCAGGCGAAGCGCCTCCTGGGCACGCTCTTTCTTCATACTGTTGTAGACGGTATCCACCAGGTCCGATATATCATTGGCAATGCTGGCAGAGAGGAGAGGGTCCTTATCCATCACTGAGATCTCTACCGACATAAACTCAGTAAGCCTGAAATTGATATTCGATGTATATTGCTTATAGAGCTCGGTCATGGGATATTTGCCTTCCGGATCTATTTCATAATGCTCCATGAGATCATATTGGTCAATGATCCGTGTACGAATAGGTTCCGAATTTAGTATCTGTAAGAGTTGTTCGGCCTGCTCCTCTTCACCGAAACCATGTACATTTTGTCGCCCGGAATAGTTCTGAACCAGCAATTCCTTTGAGATAGAAGCACTGGAGGCTGGAAACATGATTACCGATGCACGGAACATGGGAGTGATCAAGATCGAAATAACGATGGCGGATACAGCAGTGATAAAACCTACGCCCAGCAGAATCCATCGCTTGTTCCAAATGTAGATCAACAGATCCACAGAATTGAAATTATAACCTTTTTGTTGCTTGTTATCCATGATAAATGAGTGTTATGATTCTTTTACCCTGATCAGGTAATAGTTTTTCTTTCCCTTTTGAATGAGAAGGTATTTATTATTAATGAAATCATCTTTTGAAATCCGTTGTTCAGGAGCTGTAATTTTCTGTTTGTTGATGCTCACACCTCCCCCGGAAACCATCCTGCGTGCCTCTCCCTTGGAGGCGAAAACCCCGGTTTCAACTGCCAGTAACTCCAGCACATCATAGTCTATATCTGAAGAGGGAATCTCAAATTGAGGCACCCCCTCAAACAGAGCCAGCAACATATCCTCCCGGATCCTTTTTAATGAATCGGTGGTGCCTTTTCCAAACAGGATCCCGGAAGCTTCCACAGACATTTCATACTCCTCACGGGAGTGGACCATTGAGGTCACCTCTTCGGCCAGTTTTTTCTGCATCAAACGCATGTGAGGGATTTCAACATGTTCTTTCAACAGGATTTCAATCTCCACCCGGGTTAGCATGGTGAATATTTTAAGGTATTTTTCTGCATCCTCATCCGATACATTGAGCCAGAATTGGTAAAATTTATAGGGGGAAGTACGAACCGGATCTAACCAAATGTTGCCCTCCTCGGTCTTCCCGAACTTTCCCCCATCAGACTTGGTGATCAGGGGCCATGTAAGGGCAAATGCTTCCCCCCTTTCGATCCGTCTGATAAGTTCGGTACCAGTCACAATATTACCCCACTGGTCGGATCCTCCCATCTGTAACTTGCAGTTGTGTTCCCGATATAAAATCTGGAAATCATACCCCTGGACCAGCTGGTAGGTAAATTCTGTAAAGGACATGCCTGACTTACTTTCAGCTCCCAACCGTTTTTTTACAGAATCCTTGGCCATCATGTAATTTACTGTGATATGCTTTCCAATATCCCTGATAAATTCCAGGAAGGAAAACTCCTTCATCCAGTCATAATTATTCACCATGATCGCCTTATTCGGGGCCTCAGTTTCAAAGTCCAGAAACCTGGAGATTTGCACTCTCAGAGCTTCCTGGTTTTTTCTCAGGGTGGGTTCATCCAGAAGGTTTCGTTCCTGTGATTTTCCACTGGGATCACCAATCATCCCGGTTGCACCTCCTACCAACGCTATGGGCTTGTGCCCGGCATGCTGTAAACGTTTCAACATTATCACCCCTACCAGGTGTCCGATATGGAGAGAATCGGCAGTCGGGTCAATGCCCACATATACACTCACCTGCTCTTTTTCCAACAATGCTTCGGTACCGGGCATGATGTCGTGGATCATCCCCCTCCATCTAAGTTCTTCTATTAAATTCATACGGTCAGTTTCTCTTTCTTCCTGGGAACATACTGTTTCCAATCTTGCTTTTTTAAATAAGGAAACAGAGCAGGAGCAAATGTTGAAAGAGGTTTATAAAGCAACGAACCCTCAATATGCTTCGGTTTGATAATCTGCTTCTCCTCATTCACCTGATTGATGGGCCAAAGGATCATGCTGATCACAAATGCAGTCACCATCAGTCCAAATGCCATTCCAAGCAACCGGTTCACTAAATTCAGTGCCACAGCTTTGATCAGTTTATCCAGTATAAATGCCGCAATATGGACCACCAGGACAATGGTCACAAATGCCACTGCAAATGCAATTACATTGATATGGTCGGGTGATATGTTAAAGATGGAGTCCAGTAATGTGGCAAAAACCGGTCTTAGTTTGATGGCTCCAATGATTCCCAGCAAAAGAGCCGCAAGCGATGCGATCATATGGATCACTCCTTTCTTAAACCCCCTGTAAAGGGCAAAAAGCAAAGGAATCAGGAATATAATATCAAGGAGATTCATGCAGCTGTGCTAAGAAGCCACAAATTAAGGGATTTCTTTGGAAATTCGGGACCATGGCGATTAGAAAATTCAGATCAGCCCATGATCTTGATCCAATTCCCGCATGAAAATGTCACTTTTTACCAAACATCAACCTGGCACTCAGGGCTACGTTGAACGAAACATCCTTACCCGAGTAGTTAAAAACATTCCATTCGGGCCGCCAGTCCAATCCAACCTGGATAGGACCCAACCAGAGGTAGGAGCCCAGGTCAAGCGCAAAAGAACCAAAAAATTCATCATAGTGATTGGAGTAGCCGATCCCGGCACCAATACCACCATACAAACCTAACCCCCCGTCTGCTCCACCAATAAAATTAAACAGTTTCAATCCCGTAAATTTCCAGGAATCATTGGACCATCCCAGGTCCCATTCATGCTTTCCAATTTTCTGAAGGGATATTTCAATACCTCCATAGGAATTTCCCTCCACACCAAAAAGACCACGTGCACCGATTCCGGTCTGTGCCGAAGCTGAAGCAAGAATTGCAGTGAGCAGAATGGCTGCAACACTGTACTTTAATTTTTTCATGTTCATCACGAATTATTTTACTTGAGGTAAATTTTAACCTTCTGATAAACAAATAACACCGCAAAAAGTTCATAAGTGAATGAAGTCCAGGACTTCTGTCAGGCGATCTACCCTAAAAAACCGAATTGAATCAGGATCCTTATCAACCTCTTCATGTGCCCATGTAGTGTGATAGGGGACGTGAATTGCCCAGGCTCCCAGATTCAGTGGTGGAATGATATCCGACTTCAGGGAATTTCCAATCATAAGGAATTCACCGGGCTCTATATCAAGATGATGAAGTAGTTGAACGTAGTGCTCTTCTTTTTTATCACTCATTACCTCAATGTGATGAAAACTGGATGAGATACTGGATCGTTTCATCTTCCGCTCCTGATCGAGTAAATCCCCTTTAGTAGCCACAATAAGGCGATAGTGTGGAGCCAGTCGTTCCAGAACCAGCTTCACATCATCCAACAGCTCGATGGGACGTTGCAACATTCCTTTTCCAATGCTGAGGATCTGACTGATAGTCTTTGAGGTAACTGCACCTCCTGTCATCGCTATGGCGCACTCCACCAGCGAAAGCATAAAAGCTTTGATCCCATACCCGTAGAGCTCAAGGTTGGCGATCTCGGTCTTAAACAGCTCTGCTGCTATATCCCCTTTCACTCCATAAGCCGATACCAGCTGGACAAACTTAATCTCTGCTTCGCGATAATAGGGCTCATTGACCCACAAGGTATCGTCGGCATCGAATCCAATTATTTTGATTTCATCAGGGATCAATTTCAGAGATTTTAAGCCCCAAAGGTAGTCATTCCCCGTGATTGCATGAGGAGTCATGAGGGTGAAAACTAAACCGTACCCAGGTCACGTGGGAAAAGATCCTCTTTAGATACGGTGATGCTACGTAATCTGACAGATGATCCCGGGTTGTCATCTTCTTCCACAAAAAAGCCCAGTCCGGTGAGTCTCCCGCTAATGACCGATCCGGAATCGATGTCAATGGAGACAATTTTTCCACTTTTCCTCTCCTTTCGAATGCAAATATCATTTTCCACAAAGAGGAAATCTTTATGCCCATTAGTAGCGATGAAGCGCTTCAATTTCATATTGGGTGTATGTCCATGCACTATCAGATAACTATTCCACAGATTTGAAGGGCTGTTAAAAAAGGCATCCCGAACCCAGAGGAAAGAATCACCCGGATCAATGTGATTTTCCAACAGGTATCGGTTCAAGGCATTGTAATCTTTCATGCCGATCTGATCCTCTATAGGAATCGCCGGAGAGATCCCGGCATGGGTACCCAACACATTGATCCTTGGATCCACCTCAATAACGTGGCTCATCTTCAGGTTGCGGAAGAAATCCAGGTAAACAGGATCTATGGTGGATTGGAAACTGAAAAAACTGGTGGCACCAAAAGAGTGCAGGGTTGCTTCACCCCCGTTGTAGTACCACAGCTCTATGGGATTATGACCATACCCCTGATCCTCCATGGCATTCAACATCATCATCTCATGATTTCCCATAAGAGAGGTTACCTGCACCTCCAGTTCCATAATGCGGTCAACCACCTCTTTTGCATGGGGACCCCGATCGATATAATCCCCCACGAAAACAATCTGATCCGGTTGAAATTGCAATACATTCTCAAGCAGACGATCCAATAAATGAATCTCTCCGTGAATATCACCAATGAACCAGTAGTTCTTCATGAATTGATCCGGAAGATTGAAATACAAAAATATGTATTTTTGCTCCATGTCACTCTCAAAAAACCAAAGGTTTGGGCTAATCGTCTTCATCGTTTTGATCATCGCCGCCTATCTGGTGACGGTGGAACCCTGGAAGAGATCGTCCAGAGGCCTTCGGACATCCTTATCGCCAGAAGGCCCTCCTGCTGAGATAAACCTAGCCTGGGATCATCTGTCAGTGGGATACCCCCGGGCTTTTACCACCGATACCATCCGGTCATATACCGGTTTTGATCTTGGATACAATGAGCAGTTTGAACAAGCTTCCTGGGTGGCTTACATCCTCACCCGGGAGGAGATCGAATCGGGTCATGTGAAGAGAACGGACAACTTCAGATCCGATACCTCTATTGCCACCGGGTCGTCAGCACTAAAGGATTACCGGGGCTCAGGATTCGACAGGGGGCATCTGGCTCCTGCCGCGGACATGAAATGGGACCGCAATGCCATGAGTGAATCATTCCTCATGTCCAATATGAGTCCGCAGACTCCCTCTTTCAACCGGGGGATCTGGAAACGACTGGAGCAGAAAGTAAGAAGTTGGGCCATTGAGAAGGAGAGCCTCTTTGTGATTACCGGGCCGGTACTGGAGCCCATCACATCATTTATCGGGGAAAATGAAGTGGGAGTACCGGGTTCCTATTTTAAATTACTGGTGGACCTGTCACCACCCGATCATTCCTTCATTGCATTTTTGTTACCCAACTCCGGATCATCCAACGATCTTGATCATTATGCCATCACAGTGGATTCCCTTGAATTGGTAACAGGTTATAATTTCTTCGCTTCGGCTCCGGACCAGGAGGTGATCGACTGGCTGGAAAAACAGTTAGATCTTGATAACTGGAATTAACATTGTATCTTCAGCAGGAGAGCATTTCTTTACACACAATTAGTTAGGTTGAAACATGACCCTGAAAAGATCATACAAATACATCGCTTTTTACGACCTGGACCACACCATATTTAGAGGCAATAGTGCGACCTGTCTGGTGGAAGAGGCACAGCAGAGAGGAGTCATGACTCAAAAGCAATACAGGCAGGCCATATATCTTTCGATCATCTATAAATTAAACTTCGGAAATCCTACCAGGATGATCAACCGGATGCTCTCCTGGCTGAAGGGACTCAAGGAAGAATCCATAAGAAATTTGTGCATGGAGGTATTTAATGATTCCCTGGTGGAAACGATCCGACCCGAAATTCTGGTGACCCTGGAAAAGCACAGAAAACAGAACGGGGCTGTTGTGTTGCTCTCTTCTGCCTCAACACCCATCTGCGAACCGGTAACGAAGTACCTGGAACTGGATGATGTGATCTGTACTCAGTTGGCTACAGAAAACGGGATTCTCACCGGTACAACCAACGGAAAACTGGTCTACGGAATAGAGAAAAAGCACCGGATGCAATCCTATTGTCAGGAGCATGGTTATGATGCAAAAGATGCCTACTACTATGGAGATTCCTATACAGATTATCATGTAATGGAGGCCGTTGGAAATCCAGTGGCCGTCTCCCCGGATAGAAAGCTCCTTAAAATTGCAACTGCAAAAAACTGGCCCATCCTGCTGCAGGATCGTTAAGTAGAATTCTCATTCAGCTGCTGGTGGAGTACTGCACGAACCCATGAATTCCGTTAATGGCTGGACCGTTTCAACAGCAATCCCAGAATAGTGATCACCGTAATCAGTCCCGATGGCACCCAGACCAGGTACGAATACAATGTTTTTGTTGAAAGGGGTGAAAAGTACTACAGGGAGTACAAGTTCAACGGATACCTCTACCAGAAACAGAAAAATTTCTGATCAGGTTACAAAGTCAGGAGAAATCCTAAAAAATTCTTTAACGCGCAATAAAACCATTGTGAAACACCAAAATTTGCTATTCAACATATAAGATGTTATGTTTACTGGTTCTAAATAAATCGTTATGGCAAAAAAATCAGATCCAAAATCGACGAATAACATGTATCATCCGGATAAATCTGTCCTGAAACACGCACATATCAAGGATTACGATAAGCTGTATGCTAAATCCGTTACCGACCGGGAGGAATTTTGGAGCAAAGAAGCCAAGAATCTTTTCTGGTATAAGAAGTGGGACAAAGTGCTTGACGATTCCAATAAACCCTTCTACAAATGGTTCACCGGAGGCAAAACCAATGTGGTGGCCAATGCCATCGATCGTCACCTGGATTTTGAAACCAAGAACAAGCTTGCATTGATCTGGGAAGGAGAACCAGGAGACATGAAAACCTTTTCTTACTTCGCCCTGAATAGGGAGGTTTCCAAATTCGCCAATGTGCTGAAGGCTATGGGAGCAAATAAAGGAGATATCATCACCATTTATATGCCCCAGATCCCGGAGATTATCATTGCCATGCTGGCCTGTGCAAAGATCGGGGCAGCCCATAGTGTTGTCTATGGAGGTTTCAGCTACGAAGCCCTGGCTGAAAGAATTGCCGATGCTCATAGCCGTATTCTGATCACTGCTGACGGCGGTTACAGAAGGGGAAAACCCACCAACCTGAAAGCCATTGCCGATGAATCCATGCGCCGCTCTCCATCCATTGAAGTTTGTATAACAGTGAAGCGGACCGGAGAAGAGTGCTATATGGAAAATGACCGGGATTTCTGGTGGAACGACCTGATGGGTATGCCCATTGCCAGTCCCATATGTGAAACCGAACAGACCGATGCTGAGGATCCTCTTTTCATACTTTATACCAGCGGAACAACCGGCAAACCCAAGGGACTCGTCCACACCCATGGTGGTTATTCAGTCTATGCGGCAAGTACATTTAAATATGTATTTGATATCAAGCCATGTGACAGATGGTGGTGCGCTGCAGATCCGGGATGGATCACCGGTCACTCCTACATCGTATATGGTCCTCTGATCAATGGAGCTACCATCCTGCTGTACGAAGGGGCTCCGAACTATCCATATCCAAACAGGTGGTGGCAGATGATCGAGAAATACGGGGTGAATATTTTGTACACCTCACCCACAGCCATCAGGGGATTGATGCGGTATGGTGCCTCCTGGGCCGACAAGCATGATCTAAGTACTTTGAGGCTTCTGGGCTCTGTGGGAGAACCCATCAATCCGGAAGCATGGAAATGGTATTACGAGGTGATAGGAAAAAGTAAATGTCCCATTATGGACACCTGGTGGCAGACCGAAACGGGTGGATTTATGATCACACCCCTGCCCATCACGCCTTTGAAACCAGGTTCTGCAACCAAACCATTTTTCGGCAATGAGATCGCTGTGGTGGATGAATCGGGCAAGGCTGTGGATCACGGGTCCGAAGGGAACCTGGTCATCAAAAATCCCTGGCCCGGGATGGCTCGAACCATCCTGGGAGATCCGGATCGTTTCATTGAAAAATACTGGAAGCAGTATGAAAAACAGGGTTGGTACCTCACCGGCGATTCGGCCAAACTGGACGAAGATGGTTATTTCTGGATCATTGGACGCAATGATGATGTGCTTAAGGTGAGTGGGTACCGGTTGGGTTCAGCCGAAATCGAAAGCGCACTGGTGAGTCACCCGGCTGTAACCGAGGCTGCTGCCATTGGATTGCCAGATAGTCTCAAGGGTAACATCATTCATGCAACAGTGATTCTAAGGGAAGGACTTACGCCATCTGATGCCCTATCTGATGAACTCAAAAAACATGTGGCTGGCGAGATTGGTCCCATTGCCCGTCCTGCACAGATCGTGTTTACTGACAAACTCCCAAAAACAAGGAGTGGGAAAATCATGCGGCGCGTATTAAAAGCCAGAGCACTTGGTCAGGAAGAGGGGGACCTGTCAACCCTGGAGGAGTAGCCTAAAATCAGAATGATGACATAACTCAGGGAAATGTTTCCCTGAAATATGTAACTTCGTTGGTTTCACAACCTCTCTTCTATTATGAATATCATTGAACTATCCGGTGTTACCAAAACATTCGGGTCGGTTGTTGCCGTAGATAATCTCTCCCTTGAAGTACCCAATGGGAGTATTTATGGTTTTATCGGACCCAATGGATCAGGGAAAACCACCACCATTCGTATGATCATGAAGATCATGTACCCCGACAGGGGATCCCTTCGGGTCAACGGCCGCGAACATAATTCTCACCGCCTCCAAAATGTAGGTTACCTTCCCGAAGACCGGGGTCTGTATAAAAAGATGAAAATTGGAGAGCTTCTCCAGTTTCATGGTGAATTGAATAATGGCAGGGAGCTTCGCAGAAAAATCGATGAATGGTTGTCCCGGCTTGACCTTTCAGAATACAAGGATAAAAAGGTGGAAACCCTCAGCAAAGGGATGAAGCAGAAATTACAATTCATAGCTACCATCCTACACCAGCCAGAGATCATCATCCTGGATGAACCTTTCAGTGGTCTCGATCCGGTCAATGCCGATATGATGAAAGATGTAATCCTGGATTTGCAGAAAAAGGGAGCCACCATTATATTTAGTACGCATGATATGGCCATGGCAGAAAATATGTGTGACTATATTTTCATGATCCACCAGGGCAAAAAGGTACTGGATGGGACGCTATCCCATATCCAGGACCAGTATGGAAGTGATACCATCCGGATCCAGTCAGATATGGGGGCAGATGCCCTCAATGGAGTGGCCGGAATTGAGAAGGTCAATGATTTCGGCAAACTGCAGGAGGTTCGTGTTGCCTCAGGAATCGATCCCCAACAGATCATTTCCGACCTGTTGAAGAAAACCCGCATTACCCGGTTTGAAATTGCCAAACCATCATTAAACGACATTTTCATCAGGATCGCTTCCCCGGAAAAAAAGGAGGACAATCATGGATAAAATACTAACCCTTTTCAAGCGTGAATACCGCGCCGCCGTGAGAACCAAAAGTTTCCTTATCAGCCTGATCCTTGTACCGATCATGATGGGAGGAGGTTTTCTTGCAGTGATCATTATGGAGAACAAACAGGAAACTGAGGATAAAAACTTTGTTGTCATTGATCATTCAGGGATGATGAGCGACCCCTTAAAGAAGGCCCTTGACAAAAGAAACGAGAGTGAGATCTATGATCCGGAAACAGGAGAGAAAGTCATGTCGACCTACCACGTGGAATTCGTTGAACCTGCGGGTGACATCATGGAGCAGCAACGTGGACTATCAGAACGGGTTAAGAGCACCGAATTGCATGCCTTTATTGAGATCGGTCCTGATATCCTGCATCCTTCCGATGAATCGAAATCCTTCCTGAAATACTATTCCGAACATTCATTCGGGGACGATATAAGGTATTGGTTCAGGAATATCATTAATGATCAACTTCGCATGTTGCGCGTGACAGAGCTCAACCTGGAAGCGGAACAGACAGCCGACCTTTTCAGATATCTCGACGTAGAGGGAATGGGTTTAGTCACAGTTGACAAGAAAACCGGTGAGCAACAAGCAGCTGAAGAGACCAACGAATTGCAATCATTCCTGGTTCCCTATGTAATTACACTCTTAATGTTCATGCTGGTCATGATGAGTGCAATTCCACTATTAAGTGCGGTGATGGAAGAGAAGACCGAAAAAATTGCTGAAGTATTGCTGGGAACAATCACTCCTTTTCAGTTCATGATGGGCAAAGTGATGGGTGGAATCGGTGTGGCATTGACAACAGCAACCATCTATGTGGGGGCTGGTATATTTACCTTGAAATACCTGGGTTTCGAATCACTTATCCCCTATAGCATCCTTCCCTGGTTTTTCATCTTTACCGTATTGTTCATCATCATGGTTGGTTCTGGAATGGCAGCCCTGGGTGCAACTGCCAATGATAACAAAGATGCACAATCTCTTACTTTTCCAGGGATTATTCCAGTGATCCTTCCCATGTTTATCATGATGCCGATCATCCAGGATCCTTCAGGAGCTCTGGCTACGACGATGTCGCTGATACCACCCTTTACACCCACCATTATGATGATCAGGCTGGCCACTGAAGTTACTGTCCCACTCTGGCAACCCATTGCGGGACTGCTTGGGGTAATCCTTTTCACAATTTTCTCAGTCTGGATCGGGGCACGTGTTTTCAGAACAGCCATCTTAATGCAAGGGCAGAAGCCTTCCATTGCGAACCTTTTTAAATACGCGTTTAAAAGTTGAAGGTAAGAGTTGCTAGGACTTTGGGCGGTTGAGCCTGGGGAACAACATGCCAACCTCCTTCTTATAACTGAGGTATTCATCCCCAAATTGGTTTGTCAGGATGCGCTCTTCATACCTCGCAATCCTGTAATAGAAAATAACAATCAGGATACAGAGCAGTACAGAAGCAAGGGACATAGTAATGATAGATGAACCCAGGTAAAAAAGTATGGCACCTGCATATATGGGATGCCTGACAATCTTAAATGCACCATCCCTGATCACTCCTGGATCAGATCTTTCTGTTCCAAAAACCGCTTTCATGCCATTCCTGGCAAGATACCAACCAGCTATCAGGACAATACCAGCTAATGGAATCCTCACAAAATCCGGCACTATTTCCATAAGAAAAGTTGAATAGTGAAAAATAAATGAATCGGTGATCCATACTCCGAGGAACAGGGCAAGCAGAATCAACTGGCCCTTATCTCCCCATTTATGTTCCCCGGTTAAGTGGGGATGATCGGAATGCTTTTTAGTGCTCATTTTTTTATGATGCAAATTATATAAAAGAGTGGTTCATCAGAAATTCCTTGCTATTTATCGACCAGAAATCGACGAATGGTGTAAATTTGAAGTATGAAGAAACTCAAAATCAGCACATATCCGGTTATTGTTCTGTTTTTTGTATTGCAAGCATTAAGCTGTTACTCCCAGCAGAACAACCAGGTGACCATTGACAAAAAAGTGAAAGCTTTTCTTGGCAAACAATCCGGTCAATGGTACGATATGAATGTGCCGGCCAGCGACGGGAAGTTGTTGTTTGACCTGATCCTTGAAAATAAGTACCAGCATGCGCTTGAGATTGGAACCTCAACCGGTCACTCAGCCATTTGGATGGCCTGGGCCTTGAGCAAAACCGGCGGAAAACTGATCACTCTCGAAATTGATGAAACCAGGTACCGGGAGGCGTTGCAGAATTTTAAAGAAGCCGGAGTTGATCATATCATTGATGCTCGTCTGGCCAATGCCCATGAAATGGTCCCTCAGCTTAAAGGTCCTTTTGATTTTGTATTCAGTGATGCAGATAAGTCGTGGTATCAGAGATATTTTCTGGCAGTTGATCCCAAACTGATCCTGAATGGATGTTATACCACCCACAATGTATCTGATCGGCCAGGAGTTCGTTGGAACATTGATTACCTTGAGTTTCTGCTGGACCTGGATCACTACGAAACTACTGTGAACAACAAGGGCGGCGGCATGGCCATCAGCTTCAAGAAATCTGAAAAATAGCACATCTCGTTATGGACATCAGGTTTTACTTCCGGAAGTGGATCATCCCGATCACATGGATCGTTGTCACCATCCTGGCCTCTTTTATCCTGGCCAAATATATCTATCCATTGGCAGAGACAGAAAAGAAACTTTTCGGAATAAAGGAGATCCAGAATAACAGCTTCAACTACAGGATTTTCTATTGGTCAGTCTCCATCTCTTTATCAACTCTTTTTCTGGGTTTAGCGCTTAGATTGATCAAGCCCAT
>JBDLIX010000057.1:0-32258 GCA_039714655.1 Bacteroidota bacterium | reverse complement strand
ACCAGCGATAAAGAATCACGTTTGATGATCCGGAAAATGTTTTTGAGGGTCAAGGGGACTGTTTTTTTGGTTTAACAATGATTTCGGTGCCGCACTCCGGACAGGTATAGATTTCACAACTGGTACATGCAAAGCAGTTGCTGCAGGTCCGGTAGGCGAGATCCCTCTCCAGTGAGGTGCCGCAGTTGTGGCAAAGAAGAATTTTAATCAGTTTGTCCATCACCTATAACGATCCATCCATTGATTAGTTACAGCTGTTTTTATAACTTGTCTGGCATAAAATAGTCAAACAAAATCACAAAAATAGGCCAGCCATGAACTTACATCAAAAAATACAAAGTTCTTTTCTATTTATTTTTCTTTTGCTCTTTACACTGCCAGATATGCTGGATGCCCAATCCGGGCTCATGCGCTTTCCGGATATTCACGACGATCTTATTGTTTTCGTCCATGGCGAAGATATATGGACAGTACCTTCTCAGGGAGGTATTGCTCAAAGAGTTACCATTCATGATGGAGTTGAACGCTTTCCAAAATTTTCTCCCGACGGATCCCTGATTGCATTCACAGGTGAGTATGATGGTAATTCAGATGTATATGTGATGACCAGGCATGGTGGCGATATCACACGAGTTACTTTTCATCCCGGATATGATGAGGTGGTTGGATGGCACTCATTAAAGAATAAGATCATTTTCCGGGCCAGCAGGAGTAGTTTTCCAAGATTGTCCCAGTTGTATATGATCTCCCCGGATGGTTCAGGCCTGGAACAACTTATTTTTCATGAAGCTTCTCAAGGTAGCTTTTCTCCCGATGGAAAGATGATGGCTTACAATAAAGTGAGCAGGGAGTTCAGAACATGGAAGCGCTATAAAGGAGGAACTGCCCAGGAAGTTTATCTCTACAATTTTGAAACAGATGAGGAAAAAAACCTGACACAGTTCCAAGGTACCGATCGCATACCCATGTGGATGGGAGATAAAATATATTTTAGCTCTGACCGCAATCGCAAATTGAATCTCTATTCCGTAGATCCTGTCACAGGTGATATTGAGCAACTAACCGATCATAAGGAGTATGATATCCGCAGGCCCTCAATGGGTAAAGAGAAGATTATCTATGAATCCGGCGCCCGTTTGATGGTGCTTGATATAAACAGCAAAACCAGCAATCCGGTTGAAATTAAGATTATGAGTGATGCGCCGGAAGCCAGACCTTACATAAAGGATGTTAAAAAGTACATTACGGATGTTAGCTCCTCTCCTGATGGCAGC
The DNA here is from genome assembly GCA_039714655.1 of Bacteroidota bacterium. Lineage (GTDB taxonomy): Bacteria > Bacteroidota > Bacteroidia > Bacteroidales. The sequence goes on along the minus strand of JBDLIX010000057.1, from coordinate 30,984 downwards.
CATGCAATTGTTGTAGCCCGGGGAGAGCTCTTTACCGTGCCGGCTAAACCTGGTATTACCCATAATATTTCAAGGAATTCCGGTGCCAACGATAAACATGCGGTATGGTCGCCGGATGGAAAGCAACTGGCATATCTATCAGATAAGAGTGGAGAATATGAAGTCTATATTACAGATTCAGCCGGCAAGGGCGACGCTCTGAAACTGACCACACATCGGGATGGATACAGACACGCATTACAATGGTCGCCCGATGGAAAAAAACTAGCTTTCACCGACCAGACATTAACCCTCTATATTCTGGATATTGCAAGCAAGAAAATAACAAAGGTTGACAGGGCTGAATATGAAAACATAGATGTATCGCTGGATGTAAAGCCCATATACGATTATAACTGGTCACCGAACAGCAAATACATCACCTACTCAAAAATGGATGAAACACTTCTGAACAAGGTATATATATACGCACTCGATGAGGGGAAGTCGCATACCATCAGTACCATTTTTTATGATTTCCATCCTCAGTTTTCAAAAGATGGAAACTACCTTTTCTTCATTTCAAACAGGAGATTCAATCCTACTTTTTGTGATTTCGAGTGGGAGATGGTCTATAAAAACGTGGCGGGTATCTATTATGTAACACTCAGACCGGATGTTCCCTCATTGCTTTCTGATCATAAAGAGCAGTCAGAAAAGGGCGATGGGATCATTGACTTTACCAACATAGGCAACAGAATTGAGGCGCTGCCTGTGAAGCCGGGCAATTACAGGTATCTGGCGGCAGGAGAGGATCATCTCTATTTTTTGAACAAGGATAAGGGCGACTTCAATCGATTTGAGTTCCGTGTGCCAGGTGAGATGGATCTCTATAGCTACAGCTTTAAATCCAGAGAGTCAAAAGAGGTTGTTAAGGGGATTAAGAAATATGACCTCTCAGCCGATGGGTCCACCATTGTCTATTTAAAGAAGGAGCAGGTCGAAAAGATCAGTACGAAAAATTTAGAAGCAAAGGGTGAAGCCTTCGATCTGTCAGGTTTGAATATGAATTTTGATCCCCGTGCAGAGTGGAAGCAGATCTTTAACGAGGCATGGCGCTTTGAGAGAGATTTTTACTACGAACCGGGTATGCATGGACTGGACTGGCCTGCTGTAAAGGAGAGATACGGTAAACTAATTGAATTGGCATCCTGCCGGGAGGATATCCGGTTTATCATTGGTGAGATGATAGGTGAGCTTAATACATCGCATACTTATGTTTACGGGGGTGACAGCAAGAGAAAATCTGAAAGAGTTGGAACGGGCTTACTGGGAGCAGATTATATGGCCGATGCATCCTCAGGCTTCTATCGGTTTGAGAAGATATACACCATATCCGATTGGTCCGGAGGGACCACACCACCCCTTGCCAAACCGGGTTTAAATGTGAAAGAGGGGGATTATCTTCTGGCAGTAAACGGAGAGAAGATATCCACTGGCAGGAATATCTATTCTTACTTCCAGAATATGGGTGGCAAAGAGGTTATCCTTACGGTAAATAGTTCCCCTTCTATGAATGGTGCCAGGAATATTACGGTAAAAACCCTTTCCAGTGAGAACCGAATTAAGTATATGGATTGGATGGAGTCAAACAGGTTAAAAGTTGCAGAGCTCTCCAATGGCAAGATTGGATATCTCCATATGCCAGATACCTACCTGGGTTCGGCCGTTGAGTTCCCTAAATACTTCTTCTCGCAAACGCAGAAAGAGGGCTTGATCATTGACGGAAGGGGGAATGGTGGCGGACTGGATCCTGAAATCTTCTTCAGAAGACTTAAACGACAACCTCACTCTTACTGGACGCGCAGGTATTCACATGACCAGACCTCCCCACACCTGAGTGTAAGGGCACATATGGCATGCTTAACAAACAGACAGGCAGGTTCCGGCGGTGATGAGCTTCCCGATGAATTCCAGCAATTCAATATGGGCCCGGTAATTGGTACCCGGACATGGGGTGGCCTGGTTGGAGTATCCATGTTTATCCCGATGATTGATGGTGGCGGATTAACTGCTCCCGATTACAGGATTTATAATGAAAAGGGAGAATGGATTGTGGAAAATGAAGGAGTAACTCCGGACATAATCATTGACAATCACCCGAAAGAGATGAAAGAAGGCGATGATGCACAACTTATGAAGGCCGTAGAGGTACTCATGAAAAAGATTGAGGAAGAACCCAGGAGCTGGCCCCGGCATCCCGCTTTCCCACTTTCAGACTGACTTTCGACTTTCAGCTTTCAGCTTTCGACTATCCTACCTGCTGTTGCTGGTTGTGAGGTAATAGAGAAGATTTTTTATCACATTTGGTATTTTTATTTTATATTGGAACCAATTTAGGAACATTTCCTGGATTACCACTTTCCTGGAGGAGATAGCCCGTTGATAACATTGAGCTATCATGGTAAAGAATTACATTCTTATTGCACTTCGCAACGCCTGGAGAAACAAAGGCTATACTTTCATCAATTTACTTGGACTGGCCATTGGGATTGCCAGTTCGATCATTATCCTGCTGTTTGTTGTAGATGAATTGGGCTATGACCGGCATAACGAACATTTTAAGGATATATACCGAATCTACATCCGTGGAAAGATCCAGGGTAATGAAATGGAGGCTGCACTTTCCAATGCTCCCATGGGTGCTACCTTGAAAGCTGATTATCCCGAGGTGAAGGACTTTACAAGGTTGTTTACTTTTGATGGGGATCCCATTGTGCGTTTTGAGGACAAAGTCTTTATTGAAGAGAACTTCTATTTTGCGGATTCCACTTTTTTTAATCTGTTTACCGCTCCGGCTATCTTTGGAGATCCTCGTCAGATGCTAAACCGGCCTAACACTGTGGTGCTTACAGAAGAGATTGCACGAAAGTATTTTGGTAGTGAAGACCCTGTTGGCAAGATGCTGCAAGTTGGACAGAGGGAAGGGAATTTTGAAGTAACCGGAGTGGTAAAGGGATTGCCGGAGAATTCACATTTCCGGTTCAATATGCTGGGGTCAATGACCTCTATTTACCTGGCAGATCATACCCGGTGGCTCGGAAATAACAACTACACATACTTATTATTGGAGGAGGGAACTAACCCGACTGAACTTGAGACCAGGTTTCCTGGTTTGATTGAAACACATATGGGACCGGAACTGGAAGAGATGCTTGGTCTGTCCATGGAAGAGTTTTTCTCCTCAGGAAATAAATACGGCTATTTTCTTCAGCCTTTGAAAGATATCCATCTTCAATCGGACCTGCAGTTTGAGATTAATCCGGGAGGAAGCAGAACCTCGGTAATTATCTTTTCAGTGATTGCTATTTTCCTTATTATCATTGCTTCCATCAACTTCATGAATCTTGCCACAGCAAGTGCTGCCAAACGGGCAACCGAGGTAGGTATCCGAAAGGTTGCCGGGGCTGGAAAGCATCGTCTGGTTTGGCAATTTCTGACTGAATCCTTCCTGACCTCCATTCTTGCAATTGTGCTGGCAATTGTTCTGGTGGAACTCTTTCTGCCAGGATTCAACAATATGACAGGAAAGAGCCTGCAACTGGTTTCCATAGGAATTTCTTACCTGCTGGTAGGCCTATTGTTGATTGGGATTATTGTGGGATTTGCATCGGGCAGTTATCCCGCATTCTTTCTCTCCTCCTTCAAACCTGTAGATGTATTAAAAAGTGGTGCCATGCGAGGTATCAGGGGTTCATCCCTCAGAAGTATCCTGGTTACTTTCCAGTTCATTATCACCATTGTCCTGTTCATCTGTACCATTGTGATCAACAGGCAGATGAATTATATTCAGAACAAGGAGCTGGGATTTAACAAAGAAAACCTTGTTGTGATCGACAGGGCAGCAGCGTTGGGAGACCAGCAAGATGCATTTCGACAGGAATTGATGAAAAATCCATCCATTCGTCAGGTGAGCGGATCAAGTGCTGTACCTGGCGGACTGATAGGGGACAATGCATACCTTCCTGAAGGAGCCGGCACAGATGAGACCCATGCCATTAGTAATATTTTTACTGACTGGAACTTTATGGAGACCTATGAACTGGAGCTTATTGAGGGACGGTGGTTTCAGGAAGATAATCCTACCGACTCTTTTGCTATTATCATCAATGAGGCAGCTGTGAGGGCACTTGGATTTGAGGATCCGCTGAATAAAAGATTATTTGCTCAGCTTGGCGATGAGAGTGAGGATCCACAGCCCATTATCGGGGTTGTTAAAGATTTCAATTATCAATCGCTTCACCAGGAGATCAGGCCACTTGTCATACAATTTGCGAAGTACAGGATCTTCCAGCTCTCGGTCAGGATCAGCGGCAACAAAACTGCAGAGACACTGGCTTACATTGAAAAAACATGGAACTCCTTTATGGAAGAGCAGCCGGTTCATATGACCTTCCTTGAGGAAGATCTTTCGGCCCTTTATAATAATGATGAAAAGACAGCCACGATTTTTAGCATTTTCTCCATCCTCGCCATATTTATCGCATCACTGGGTTTATTGGGGCTGGCCTCATTTTCAGCAGCACAGCGGACCAAGGAGGTGGGGATCAGGAAGGCCATGGGGGCATCCATCAGCAGTGTACTGTTTACGCTCTCCAGAGAATTTGTCTGGTTGATCCTTTTTGCCACACTGGCAGCCTGGCCCATTGGTTATTTCTTTATGAAGGACTGGCTTCAGGATTATCCGGTCCGGGTCAACCTGGAGCCCATGATCTTTGTGATCAGTACCCTGTTTGCTCTCATTATTGCAGCTATCACAGTGGTTCTCAGGGTATACCAGGCCGCCTCAACGAATCCGGTACGCTCGTTACGTTATGAATAATATTCTCTTATAAACTGAGTTATGACTGAAGCTTATCAAAAACTTGCCAATGAACTGGACCGGATCCCCAATGGTTTCCCAAGGACCAACAGTGGCGTTGAGTTAAAACTGCTTGCCAAACTATTCACAGAGGAAGAGGCCAGGATGGCCTCCTCCTTAAGCCTTGAACCCCGGAGCCTTCATGAGATTGCTGAAGCCAACAACACCAGTGAACCGGTGGCAAAATCTTTATTGATTGGAATGGTAAAAAAGGGTCTGATTGATCTAAAGCGGGAGGAGGGGAAAGGCTTTGTTTTTCATCTGATTCCATTTGTGGTGGGGTTCTATGAACGTCAGAATGCAAAAATCGATAAAGAGTTTGCCGAGCTATTTGAACAGTATTACCATGAAAGTTTCCACAAAACCATGCTGTCCGAACCGTCTGTTCACCGGATCATTCCCCAGGAGGGCTTAATACCCGTGGATATTGATGTGATGCCCTACGAAAAGGCCTCCACTTACCTGGACAGTGCCAATTCATGGGGAGTCCTGGATTGTATATGCAGGGTGCAGAAGAGGCTTATTGGAGAGGGGTGCGATCATACGGTGGAGAATTGCCTGGTCTTCTCCCCGAAACCGGGAGCCTTTGATCGAAACGATGATATTAAATCCCTCACCAGGGAGCAGGCCCTTGATATCCTGACTGAAGCCAACCGTGAGGGATTGGTACACTCTGTGAACAATGCCCAGACAGAAGTATATTATGTATGCAATTGTTGTACATGCTCCTGTGGCGTATTAAGGGGAATGGTTGAATATGGCAGTGAGAGTTCCATTGCCCGCTCTGACTTTTATGCAACAGTGACTGAGGAGCAGTGTACCGGTTGTGAAGCATGCATAGAGCGTTGTCAGTTTAACGCTATGACCATGGTGGATGGAATTTGCGAGGTTGAACAGGCAAAGTGTTATGGATGTGGACTCTGCATCACTGCCTGTTCATCGGAAGCACTCTCCCTGGTTCAGAAAGAGGCAGAAGAACTCTCTCCACCACCTATGGATGATGCGGCCTGGAGAAAGAGGCGAGCAGAATCAAATGCATGATGATCAGTTGGAAACTGATGCAAAGATTGGCACCAGGACTGCAACGAGAATGACTATCGCCATCTGACGATAATAATTGGTAATAAAAAGTCCGGTCAAAACAAGCAAATCATCTTCACCATCCATTTCGATGCTCCCTTTGGAGGAATTTCCCTGGAATTTCATCTGCCTTCCCTCTGAACTGGTGAGACTCCACCTGGTGTTCCATATATTTTCGTATTTCCATTGAAAACTCTTAGGTGAGACTCGAATGGTGGCTTTTGTCATCCATGAATTGTACTCAATTCTTCCCATAACGGTGTTGCTGTCAGCATCTGTAATTTGTGTCTCCGGTTTAAAGACTCCCTTGGTGTGGAATCGATACCTTTTACCGTTGATTTCACCTTCGGCGGATTGTTTAAAGGAGTTTTCCTTTAAGCTACCAATTGGCTTTTCCTCTGAATAGATTTCAGAGGTATTGGAAAATACTCCTCGTTTCCAATGTAGTTTTGATCTCATAAGGCTTTTCGATTTATATTCCGTGGATGTTCTGGTGAATCTGCTGATGAAAGTTTACCCTCCAGTGCTTCATCCCGAAAGTGCCTGCTTGCATCATAATATTTTTCTGCAAGATCTACCTCAGAGATCAAAATACCAGGTATATCTGCTTCCAGTTTTCTCTGTACCAACCCATCCGGAGTGATGAAATGGCAGGGCCAGCTGTTGGGTGCCGAAGAGTTGGTCAGCGACATATAAAAGTAGTTGGTGGCAGCCCTGGCCTGAGAAGTGACGGGCATGATCTTAGGATGGATACTTCCTGGCTTCTGGCGGGCATTATAAAATGATTGAAAGATCATATCAACCTCCAGTTTCTTGTATTCCCTGTAAAGTTCCGGAAATCTCACATCAAAACATATCAATAGTCCACATTTAATCCCGTTAATATCAAATACCACAAAATGATCACCTGCTGAGAAGTAATCCAGATCACCGTTGGTACAGAACCTCTTGTCGTACCTGTCGATGATCTTCCCTGAAGGATCAATTACATACAAGCTGTTCATGGGCTTAATACCCTTCTCCAATGGATGAATGGATCCAAGTAACACCCACATATTCAATGTTTTTGCCAGGTTCATTATGGTATCCGTATAGCGATCCAGATCAATCCAGTTAAAACCCTCCATACTCTTCATATCAACCCCGGGATAACCCGATAGTGCGCATTCAGGAAAATGAGCCACATTGGCACCCGAATCATGGGCACTCACCATCTGCTCCATGATCCACCCGGCATTGTCACCTATTTGATTCGAGATCGGAAATTGGCAGGAAGCTACCCGTATTTTGCTTTGGATTATATCACTATCTTTTGGTTGGCATAATAAGGAGTTTCCGGAGAAGTTGAAAACTATTATACAGGCCAAGAGAAGTCGGGAAACGGCTGTGTAACATTTACTCATAATAGTAGTCTTTATGAAAACCTGGAGTAGGGATCATTTCCCTTGTGACAAATCAGCAACCATTAAGAAGATTCGGGCTTACTCTACCTTCTCACCGGTAATTGGGATCTCCCCGTCAGGAGTCCCGATCATCCCTTCGAACTTCTTGTTTTCAACTGTTAAAGTTGCAGTGATGACCTCGTAATCGGGTGCGAGTTCAAAATAGAGAATGTTGTTCTCCTTAATTTCCACTTTGGTGAATGGAAAAGTCTCCTCCGCGTCGGTGATGACTTCACCGGTTAATTTACCCTCTTTTATTTCAAATTTAAGGATACCGGTCATTGTTCCCTGTTCGATCTCAACCTTATATTTCCATTTTCCCACAACATCTTTCTCGTTCAGTCCGCCAAATGATGGAAGTGAAATTCCCAATACGAATAATAGAATCAGTAGCTTTTTCATAATCATTCATATAAAGTTTACAGATGCAAGTGTTCTACTGTAAATATAAGACATTACCAACTTAGCAGCAAAAAGGTAATTCATTGCAATTCTGTAGTTAGGGGATTTGGACCTACCCCAAAATTCAGATAGCTTGACATTCTGACTCTAAATGCATAATATTATTGATCTGTTTATGGAGTAATTAATGATAGATGAAATTTCTGGACATCTTTTTTACGCTCTTTCATACCTGCCTTGTATTCTTCAACCTGTTCGGATGGATCTGGAAGAAAACCAGGCGCCTGAATCTCATCTGCCTCTTGCTGACCGGAGCATCCTGGCTTGTCCTGGGAATCTTTTATGGATTTGGATACTGTCCCCTGACCGACTGGCATTTTAATATCCTCCGGAAACTTGGTTACACTGATCTTCCTGACTCTTATCTGAGTTTTCTTGTTACGCGCCTGACAGGATTGCAAATAGATCAATCTCTGGTAGATGCGGTTACTTTATGGGGACTAATCATCGCTTTGATGATAAGCCTTTACCTGAATTTCCGGCATTGGTTCCAACCAGCAGAAAGAGAGGAAGAGAGCGGGTAATCACAGGAATTACTTTCCGGTAATCTTATCTCAGCTATTCAGAACTTTCAGAGCCTCCGCATTTTTGGAATCGGTCATGAATTCAAGTCCGGTTACCTCCTCGGTTTCCCGGTTGGCTGCCACCAGATCATTCCTGGAAATCTCACTCAGATTGAATTTCCTGGCGCCTGCCATGAATTGCTGAAGTCCGCATGCTAGTTTATCTGCAAAGGCATACATGGCAATTGCTCCATACGGGATATTTTTCATTTCATCTTTGCCCACTTTCTCTTTTACTGGTTCCCATCCTGCAAATATCTCTTCCGGGTATTTACCCATTTCCTTAACAGCAGGTGGTAATGCTTCCCAATGCCCATGAAGTTTTGCTCTCTCCTCTGGTTTAAATACTCCTTCAATATTACTTCCAAGGAAGCCCGGGATCATGGGAGCCCTGCCCATGCAGACCAATTTGGAGAAAGGAGCGCCCATGGCTAATGCTTTATAAAGGTGATCTTCCCTTGCAAATCCACCAGCAAATGAAATGTCCGGAACCTTAAGACCCTTTTTGTCAAGGATCCTGCAATACTCATAAGCCTTTGCATGCAGCGCGATTGAGGGGATCCCCCAATGCTGCATCATATTCCACGGACTCATTCCTGTTCCTCCCCCTGCACCATCAATGGTCAACAGGTCCAGTTCAGCATCTGCGGAGAACCTGATGGCCATGGCCAGTGCCTCCATATCATAGGCACCGGTCTTCAATGTGATTCTGGAAAAACCCAGTTTCCTCAGGTAGGCCACACTGCTCATAAAAGAATCTCTTACTTCTTCAGCGGAGGAGAGGTCAGTTCCACCAAGACGACTGTGCCTTGCAAAGGAGCTGATGGCCCTGGCTTCAAAGGCCGATTCAACGATTGGATTATAAGGATCGGGGTCGACCAGGTATCCACGGTCTTTAAGAAATTTCGCATACTCAATACTGGTCACCTGTATTTCACCACCAATATCTTTTGCCCCCTGTCCCCACTTAAGCTCCATAATCACCTTGTTCCCGTATTTATCCATGATATATTCCGCCACTCCATTGCGCGTATCTTCCACATTCATCTGCACAATAATGGCACCATAACCGTCATAATACCTGTGAAAGGTCTCAATCCTGCGGTCAAGTTCGGGTGCTTTTTTAATCTTGCCTTTTTTCAAGACGGATTCTTTATCAACTCCTACTACATTTTCACCAACCACAATCGGTATACCACTCAATGCAGATCCCACTGCAAATGACTCCCAGTAGTTCCTGGCAATAAATGTGGAACCAAGAGCTCCTGTCATGATAGGTATACGGCACTTGGTTTTCTCCCTGTTTCCGAATGTTGATTTTACATCAACATTTGTAAAAAGGCAGTCATCTGCACTATTGGTCAAGGGTGATGCAAGCCCTTTTGCTCCATATGAAAAGCCCTGAATCCTCAGAGCATGGTAACCTACACCCGATGCTGAAACCAATGATCCGCCTGACGTTGTTTGTCCAAAATTCCTTGGATAGAGGAGCTTTCTTCCTTTTAAAGAAGAAAGCCAGGTTTCACATTTTCCTTTGCACGCTGAGTCACATAAGGTACACAGTCCTGATTCACAAGGAACGCCCCGGTTTACTGTTCCGATGGCATCATTATTCTTTACCCATGGTATCATTTTTATTGTAGTTTGGTTAGTATTACGATAAATTAACACAAATGATGGGCAAAATATATCAATTATTAAGTTTAGATCGAATATTTATTAGGAATTGGTCTGTTTTGAATCCAAATCGAACTAAAACACACAATAATATTTAGGCTCCATGTATTTGAACAGGCATCTGGATAAAAATGATTCTCTGGCCATGAAATTTTTATAATTGTTCATCTAGTGGTAACTTGAGAGTTGTAATTGACCGTTGATCCCTGTTCCAACACCTTACAAAATGCAAAGCAATAGAAAACAGATACCAACCGATGAAGGGTCATTGAAGAAGCCACTCCGCATAAGGCCCGGTATAGTCATAGTGATGCTGCAGTGGTTGCTATGGATTGTATTCCCTTTGATCATTCCCGGGCCCTGGATCAGGGCAGTAGGGGTGTTAGGAGGAATCTTCGGCGGGTTGGTTGTTATTGCATGGTGGGCATTCTTCAGTCGGGCACCCCGCTCTGAACGCTGGGGTGTAGTAGTCCTGTGGATATTAGCGATATTCGTTTCATTTAACCTTACCCATGAGTCCATAACAACCGGAATGCAAGGAATGATGTTTTTCTCTTATGCCATTCCTGTTCTGAGCCTGGCATTCGTTATCTGGGCAGTAGTCTCCCGTCGCTTTCCAAAAGGAACGAGGAGAATAACCATGATAGCGACCATCCTGCTCGCTTGTGGAATATGGCCCCTCCTGCGTTCAGATGGCATGACCGGCGATGCCATAGCGGATTTTGCATGGAGGTGGTCAGACACCCATGAGGAGCAGTTGCTGTATGAATCAGGCAGTGAACAACTGTCAATTGAGACCATTTCGGAATCTACCGATACAGATATTGAATGGCCCGGTTTTCGCGGACCTCTCCGCAATAATAGTATTTCCGGTATAGAGATTAATACGGATTGGTCAACCTCCCCACCGGAGGAGTTGTGGCGACAACCGGTCGGTCCGGGCTGTTCCTCCTTCGCGGTCCATGGCAGCCGTATCTATACTCAGGAGCAACGTGGTGATAACGAGGTGGTTGCCTGCTATAACCTGACCGATGGTGAACCGGTTTGGAGATACGCATATGAAGCCAGGTTCTGGGACTCGCATGCCGGTGCAGGTCCGCGTTCAACGCCTACCTTGCACAACAGTCGTGTATATACGATTGGTGCAACCGGGATCCTGAACGTACTTGATGCGGATGATGGTACGGTTGTATGGTCAAGCAATGCGGCCTCTGATGCCAACGTGAAAATCCTGGAATGGGGTTTTAGCAGTTCACCCCTGGTGGTCGGTGATGTGGTCATTGTGGCCATCTCCGGCAAGTTGATCGCTTACGATATCACCACCGGTAATCCGCTCTGGTTTGGTCCTGAGGAAGGAGAGAGTTACAGTTCACCGCACCTGTTTACCATCGATGGAGTCACCCAGGTTGTGATGATGAGCGAGACCGGTGCCAAAAGCTTCCAGCCAGCTGATGGCAAGGTGCTCTGGGAGCACCTGATACCTGGAGTCCGTATTGTTCAGCCAGCCTTGTTAGCCGATGGAGATCTGATAATCGATGCCGGCAACATGAAGGGATTATGCAGAATCACTGTTAGACTCGAATCCGATGAGTGGACCATTGAGGAACGCTGGAGGTCAAATAAGCTAAGGCCCAACTTCAATGACTTCGTTGTGCATGAGGGGCATGCTTACGGTTTTGAAGGTCCCAATCTTGCCTGTATTGAAATTGAGGAGGGCAAGCGCAAATGGAGGAGAGGACGTTATGGAGGCCAGATCCTCCTGTTGGCCGACCAGGACCTGCTGCTTGTACTGACAGAAAAGGGTGAATTGGTGCTTGTTGAAGCTATCCCGGATAAACTTACAGAACTATCACACATTCAGGCAATTGAAGGAAAAACCTGGAACCACCCGGTATTGATCGGTGATATCCTTCTGGTACGAAACACCGAGGAAATGGCGGCCTTCCGGTTATCCCTTGCGGAGTAATTATTTGTAAAAATTCAACATGGCCCGTCTCAAGATATCTACGCCCTTCAAAATAGCACTCCTGCTTTTTGCCGGAGTGGTCATCATTGTATTCAGTGGCTATCTATCCTATAAAAGCATCTCCTCGGTGGTCACTATGATCTATAGCAACAACACCTCTGATGACGGGCTGGCCACCATCCGGGATATTACCACCTCCATCGACCGGGCTGAAAACAATGTGAGGCTTTACGGTCTGACCAGAGAAGACAACTATCTAAACAAGTATAACGTATTGATTACCGGAATCGATTCCGTCATCGACAAACTTTACAACCAATATCCTGAAGATGAATGGTTCTCTCACAAAATCGATACGATAAATGCATTGATAGATGTAAAAATCCAGGTATGGAGGGAGATGATCTTCATTTGGCAATATGATTCCACACAGAATGCAATCTCTGACCTGACTGAACGGTTCCAGGTGGTGGAACCGGATACTATAGTGAAACAGGGTTTTTTCAAAAGGATCTTTGGAAAAGATAAGAAAGAAGAGGTTGATCCCACACTTCAGAATGAAGAAATCCTGGAATTGCTCGGGGAGATCGAAAAAATTGAACAGGAGACCGGGATGCGGCTCCAGGCTAAGGAGACCGAGCTGACCCAGTCGAGCAGTTCACTCAATGAGGCATTTCTCTCCCTGATGGCCCAACTGGAGGCTTATGAAAGGGAACTTGATCTGGCACGGTATGAGATGGCGGGCGAGCTTTCCCGGAAAACCTACATTCTGCTTGGTATCTTTTCTCTGTCCGGAACCTTCCTCTCCATCCTGGTATTGTTCCTGGTTATCAAGTATTCCAGAAAGAACAGATCTTATAATAATGCACTGATCCGGTCGCGTAAGGAAACAGAGGAACTGGTAAAAGCCAAAGAACTCTTTATGGCCAATGTCAGCCACGAGATACGTACTCCTTTAAATGCCGTTTCCGGCTTCATCAAACAGATACTGGGCATGCCGCTGGAGGTAGCGGTCAGGGAAAAGATCGAAATTGTCGACTCTGCGAGCAACCAGTTGATACGGCTGACCAATGACACACTTGATTTCTCAAAACTGCAGGCAGGAAAGCTTACACTGAACAATCTTCACTTCGATCCCGGGACAGAGGTTAAAAATGTATGTACCCTTTTTACCAACATGGCAGAAAAGAACGGAAACACACTCAGGTTCAGGGTGGAAAACAAGCAGAATACCATTCTTTTCGGGGATGCACGGCGGTTTCAGCAGATTTTATATAACCTGTTGAGCAATGCATTGAAATTTACTGAAAACGGCCTGGTTGAGGTCTCTGTCCAGCTCCTACCCATAGAAAAAAATAGAGTCAGTTTAAACGTATGTGTGAAGGATAATGGCCTCGGAATAGATTTGTCCAACATCGATAAAATATTCCAGGATTTCACCCAGGAGGACGAGAATACTGCTGAAAAATTCGGGGGTACCGGCCTGGGACTTTCCATCGTGAAAAAGCTGGTGGAAATGTTCAACGGAAGTGTAAAAGTTGAAAGCACCAAGGGCATTGGGACTCAGGTTTTCTGTGATCTCCAGTTTCAGACAGGCGATCCGGCGAAGATGAAGGCCGGGCATTCCGAAGGGGACACGCTTGAACTTCCTGAAGGATTTCGCTTTCTGGTGGTCGACGATGAGGAATACAATCGTAAGCTGATTACAACGATCCTTGACAAATGGAAGGCAGAATATGATGTGGCCATGAATGGAGTCGATGCGGTCCATCTGTTGAGGGATAATGAATATGATCTCGTTTTGATGGACCTGAGGATGCCGGGGATCAATGGAGTGAATGCCACTAAATTCATTAGGGAGACTTTAAAAAAGAGCAATAAGCAGCTCCCGGTATTCGGGATCACTGCTGATACCTCTTATAAAGCTGGATCCGGGAAAGGTGAGCTTTTCAACGCATTCCTGGTCAAACCCTTTACAGAATCTCAGCTTTCCAGCCTGGTTTCAGAGATGCTGGGGATCAGAAACAATGAATCCGGTCAGCAGACCGATTCGGCAAGGGTTCAGACTGATCCGGAGCAGGGGGATCTTTCCAATCTGATCCGAACGGCAGGGGAGGATATGGGATTTGTGGAAGAGATGATCATCCAGTTCGAAAAGACCACTCTTGAGGGGCTTGAAGAGATGGAAACCGCGGTGGATGAAGGCAGGTTCGGGACCGTCAGAGACCTGGCACATAAACTGATGCCTCCCAGTCGGCATCTGGGACTTTCACTGCTGTATGAGCAGCTCAGGGAAATCGAAATGAAAGCTCCACGGGGTAATAAAATGCTCCTCAGGGACCTGATCAGCCGGGCCAGGGAAAGTAGTTCGGTAGCAGGAAAAAGCCTTCTTGAGCAGTTCAGGCAATTGCAATAATAAAAATGTGATCCCATGAATGATAAAGTGTTTCAGGTATTTGTAGTTGAAGATAACGAATGGTATAACCGGCTGCTGGTGCATACCCTTTCCCTGAATCCTGACTATCAGGTGCACAGTTTTCAAAACGGAAAAGATTGCCTGGACAACCTTGACAAGGGACCGGATGTGATCACCCTCGATTACCGCCTGCCCGACTTGACCGGGATTGATTTGCTCAGGAGGATCAAAAACGTGAACCCAGATATCCAGGTGATCATGATCTCTGAACAGGCTGATATCAATGTGGTGGTGGACCTGCTGAAAGAGGGAGCTTACGATTACATTGTCAAAACCAATGACATCAGGGAGCGCCTTCTCAATACAGTCCAGAATATCCGCAATAACCTGGGATTGAAGAAGGAGATCTCCGAACTTAAAAAGGAGGTTCAGAAGAAGTACAGTTTTAACCACCTGGTCATCGGGGAGAGCAAGGCCATTAAAAAGGTCCAGGAACTTGTATCGAGGGCATTGACTACCAATATCACTGTATCCGTCTTCGGAGAGACAGGGACCGGGAAAGAGCTGGTTGCCAAGGCTATCCACTATAATTCGGTCCATAGATCGGGTCCGTTCGTGGCCATCAATGTATCCGCTATTCCAGCGGAACTGGTGGAAAGTGAATTATTCGGTCATGAAAAAGGGGCCTTTACGGGAGCCAGTTACCAGCGTAAAGGAAAATTTGAGGAAGCATCCAATGGCACACTGTTTCTGGACGAGATAGGGGAGATGGATGTGGCTTTTCAGGCCAAAATGCTCAGGGCCCTTCAGGAAAAGGAAATCACCAGGGTGGGTAGTAATAAGAACATCGGTGTCAATTGCCGGATCATTGTAGCCACCAATAAAAACCTTGCCCAGGAAGTGAAGAAGGGAAACTTCAGGACGGACCTATTCTACCGTTTACTGGGCCTCTCCATTGAACTACCCCCGCTGAGGGAACGGGGTAACGATGTCCTGATCCTGGCCGCCCATTTTTCCAGGTCCTTCAGCGAGGAAAATAACCTGCCAGCCAAGAAACTTGCGCCAGCTGCCATGCAAAAGCTCAAGCAATATCCATTTCCGGGGAATATCCGGGAACTGAAATCGGTGATCGAACTCGCTGTCACCCTGAGCGATGGTGATCTGATCGAAACTGGAGATATTGTTTTTGGTGATGAGGAGATCATCGATAATTCACAGCTTGAGGAATTTACGCTCAGGGAATACGATCGAAGGATCGTCACCACTTACCTGGATAAATACAACAATGATGTGAAATTGGTCGCCAAAAAGTTGGATATCGGAGCGGCCACCATCTACCGCATGCTGAAAGAGCAAAAAGCCACCGGAGGGGAAGAATCATTTTGAGAAACCATTCTCATTATGAGAAAAGAGATATCCTTCCCACACTATCCTATTATATTGAATTACAATATTTTATACTGATCACCTTATTTTGGCACATCCTTTGGCATATGGATGCATATAAATCAATCATTCATATTTAAAGGATAGCAAAATGAAAAATGAAATCAACAAAAACCAGGCAACTGGCAGCAACAGAACAGCATTATGGATCCTGTCGGTAGTCTCAGGTACCCTACTGATAGTGTTCGCAGTGCTCTTTTTTACCCGTGAGAACAAGTTCAAGGCACAGCAGACAGAAGCACAATTGGTTCATGAAAACCTACACGGGATCATTGAACACCGGGATTCGGTCATCAACGACCTGTTCCAAATCTTCAACGAGATCGAAAAAGATATGAATATCGTTCGGGAGAAAGAGAATTTGCTGGCCATCTCAGCAGACGATCCTGAATTTTCAAATGATGTGCGCAAACGCATTGTGAGCGAGATCCAGCAGATGAATACTTTGCTGGAGGAGAACAGGGCCAGGGTCAAAGTCCTAAATAAGCGATTGAAGGAATCCGGTCTCAAAATTGCTGCCTTAGAGGATAAGATAGTACTCCTTCAGGAATCGATTGAACAGCGCGACAGCAGCGTCAATGTATTAAAAACAGAACTGGTGAACCGCGACTTCCAATTGGCAGATCTGAATACCGTGATCGATAGCCTCGATATGGAAGTGGTAGAAAGGGATGAAACCATTCAGATGAAAGAAATGTTGATCAGCCAGAATATAGCTGAACTTGACAAGGCCTACCTGGTATCTGGGAATTACAAGGAACTGGAAGAGAAAGGTATCGTGGCCAAGGAGGGCGGATTCCTCGGCCTCGGCAAAAGTAAGGTGGTCCCCGCAAACCTCGCTGATAGTGAATTCGACCAGATCAGTATCAGTCAGACTGACAGGATCGCCATCAATGCACAAAAGGTTGAACTCATCTCCAATCACCCGGAAGATTCTTACCAGATGGTCAGCAATGACACCATCGTGGAATACATTCAGATCACACAGCCCGAAAAGTTCTGGAAAAAAACCAGATATGCCGTGGTGGAGACCCGTTAGTACTTATCCACAGAGTTAGTCAAGAAAAACAGCAGGAGTTTAAAATCCTGCTGTTTTTTTTGTTCCCGTTCATTACGCCTTCCTAATTGAGAATGCTCTAATAAAGAACCAGTTTCTCAAAACAGGTCTCCCGGATCTGTTTCAAGGAACTCCGACCAGGGAATGCCTCCTGAACCGACAATGAGTGACTTTTCTGGCTTATATAGCTTTGAAAACTCCTCTAACCCTTTTACCGGTTTTTGTCGTCCGCTCTTCACCTCAATTGCAATCAGTTTCTTGTCTTTCTTCAGGATGAAGTCCACTTCACGGCTTCTGTCTCGCCAATAAAATACTTTGAAACCTGATTCGGACATATGATTTAGCAGGTGCGCTCCTACTGATGATTCAACAAGTCGCCCCCACAGTTCAGGATTTTCTCTGACCGACATAAAAGATTCTACCGAGTAGCTACAGGAAATAGCGGTGTTATAGACTTGAAATTTTGGACTGGAAGCCCGTTGTCGGAAAGGTTGGATACTAAATTTATTGATGCCTTTAATCAGACCTGCAATATCGATAAGTTCAAGGTAATGAGCAAGCGTTACTGTATTACCTGCATCCTGAAGTTGCCCAAGCATTTTTGTATAAGAGATGATCTGACCAGAATAGAGAGCAGCCAGTTCAAAGAGGCGCTTTAGCAAAGCTGGTTTGTTGATTCTTTTCATCATGAAAATATCACGACTAATGGCTGTTTCTAATAATGAATCTCTTATATAATTCTTCCACCTTTCCTCATCTTCAATCAGATCCACTGCTCCCGGATAACCTCCAAAAAAGACAAATTCCTCAGGCTTCATTCCGAAAGCCATTTTCATTTCGGCGTATTTCCAATGTGACATTAAAATGGTCTCATACCTTCCTGCAAGAGATTCTGTCAGACCTTCCTGAAGCAAAAGCCTTGATGAGCCCAACAGTACAACCTTGATTTGATACTTCTCTTTGGTGTCATGATCCCACTCTCGCTTTACATGCTCACTCCACTGGGGAATCTTTTGTACTTCATCCAGGCAGAGTAGAATTTCACTATACCCTTTGCTCCTTAGTTGTAGGCGCGCACGTTCCCATACGTTACTGATCCATAGTCCTGTGTTGTCAAATTGACCATCGGCTGATTCATAGATGGACGGAATTTTATGTTCATCTAAAAGTTGATTTATCAAAGTTGTTTTCCCAACCTGTCGTGGTCCGGTTAACACCTGTATAAACCTTCGAGGTTCATCGATACGCTTTCTCAGCTGATGATAATAGGCCCGTTTATACATAAAAATACAAATTACTCAATACACTGAGTAAAATTACTCATTTTAATAATTTGATCCAAATTGACTGTCTGAAGTACAAATG
The DNA here is from genome assembly GCA_039714655.1 of Bacteroidota bacterium. Taxonomy (GTDB): domain Bacteria; phylum Bacteroidota; class Bacteroidia; order Bacteroidales. The sequence continues at coordinate 12,610 of JBDLIX010000057.1, read as the reverse complement.
ATCAAAGGCGATGAGTCCTATTTCCCGATACAGAAATTTCGAAAGATATTTCCGAGGATTTCGTCGGTAGTGACTTCGCCGGTGATCTCGCCCAGGTAGTGGAGCACTTCACGGATATCCTGTGCCAGCAGATCGGTGGACAGGGTAGAGGTGAGGCCCTCAGATACCCGTGAGAGGCTATCTGAAGCTGATTTGAGGGCATTGAAGTGACGGATGTTGGAGATCACCACATCCTGGTGTTTCATGCTGCCTATATTCACAATAGCGAGTAGCAGATCGGTTAAGCCATCAATATTCTCCCGCTTTTCTGCAGAGATTGAGATGATCCTTTCATTTTGCATCAAGGGAATTCCATTCCGGATTTCCTGCAATTGGCTTTCTGAGATCCGATCGGATTTGTTTAGAACCACCACCAGCTGCTTGGTACTGTCCGAGGTCTGCTTTCGTATGGCCTCCAGAGAGCGTTGTATAATAGCAGGGTCATCGCTGGCCTCGGTGAGCAGCAACACGATGGAGGCCTGTTCGATCTTCTGGTAGGTTCGACGGATACCCAGGTTCTCGATAGTATCGGCGGTTTCGCGCAGACCGGCAGTATCGATAAAGCGGAAGTTGATACCTTCAAGGTTCATGGTATCTTCAATGGAATCCCTGGTGGTTCCTTCAATGTCACTCACAAGGGCACGCTCCTCATTGAGGATTGCATTCAAGAGTGTGGATTTACCCACATTGGGGCGGCCAATAATGGCAACGGGTACTCCTTTTTTTAATACGTTTCCCAGTTGGAAGGAGTTGATAAGCTCAAGGATCAATGCCTTAATATCTTCTACAATTTGCTGCAACTGCTTCCGATCCGCAAACTCCACATCCTCTTCACTGAAGTCCAGTTCCAGTTCGATCATAGAGATGAATTGAAGTAACTGCTTCCGCAACGCTTTCAGTTTCTCCGAAAAACCTCCTCTTAACTGTTGGAGGGCCACCCGATGCGCTCCTTCCGATTCGGCGGCGATCAGATCGGCAACGGCCTCAGCCTGGGAGAGGTCCATTTTGCCATTCAGAAAAGCCCGCTGGGTAAATTCGCCGGGACGGGCTGGTTGAGCTCCGGCGCTAATCAACAGTTCCAGGATCTTTTGTTGAATATATGGTGATCCGTGACAGGAGATCTCAATGGCGTCTTCACCGGTATAAGAGTGTGGCATTTTAAACAGGCTTACAAGCACTTCGTCGATGATCTTATCATCTTCCCGGATGGTGCCAAAATGGATGGTATTTGGTACTTCGTTCTGAAGTAGTTTCCCCTCTGTGGCGGGATGGAAGATACCATCGACGATCCTGATGGTATCCGGACCACTGATCCGGATCACAGCGATGGCTCCGTTGCCGGTGGTGGCTAAAGCACATATGGTTGATTCACTCCGCATGGTTATTAATCTAAGTATCCTGGAGTGCAAAAATAGGGAATATCTGTTTATTTGCCCTTTCCGGCATAGCGCAGATCGATGGAGATAAGTTTTGATGGTTTGTTAAGTACAAAGGAACACTCGTTAAATTTTGGAGCCGATAGCCTGAAAGGAGGATTCATGGAAAAGCCCCATCCTTCCTTTGGGATCCCTATGAACATTTCCATTTCAAGGTTGCTGTTTTCGTCATCCAGTACTGTAATGGCATAGGTTCCATAAGTCAGGCCCGGCACCTTCACCCTGAGTACACCCTCATACAAATTCACTTTATTCCACTGGTAATTCATCTGTGGCTTTCTGGGCCAGCCCTCGTCTGTGTTGTGCAGGCCAATGGTCATCTGTCCCCGGTTGTTTCGAACTCCTTTGAATTCAATCTCCAGTGTGCCTTTCGAAGTGGATTGAGAGAACATGGAAGGGCCTGAAACCAGGAAGATCAGTGATGTTATCAAAAGGACTTTCTTCATTCTTTTTCAAGATATGCCACCGTAAAATAGGAGTTGTTGACTGGGGTGACAGCTACCTTTTCCATGACCATTTCGGATTTTCGATTGTTGCTGTGATTAATGGCAATCATATGGGTAACCATATACTTGTCATCTCCTCTGTCCAGCATCTTGAACTCCTTGTTGTGAATGGTTTTGAACAGTTCTCCGTCAAAATCAAAATAGTACGTCTGATGCACAAGATAGCTATTTTTATCCACCCAGGAGAGAGATCTTGAGTAGCCATACTCATCCTCCAGGTTAGTGGAAACGGGAACCGCCTCAATTCTATAACATGATTTCCCATGAAGGATCTCTTCATCCTGCAGTTTGTACATAAAATCATCCAGACCCGGTGCGGTCATGTTGGCATTGGAGAACTCACTTCCCATAAAACTCTTGCTTTTTTCCCGGCTGACAACTCTTCGTGTTTTACGCAATGCAGGAAGATAGATCCACATATCATCACTCTTCTTTGGATAGTCGAATATCAGGATTCCGGTCCCTTTGACCTCAGCCGGTGAAAGGAACCTGATGATCCGTTTCTCGGTGCCATCAGAGAGAGAGATGGAAGCCATGCTATTTTTCCTGATTCTTTTGTTTCCTTTGGAATCGGTGATGGTAAGGGTAGAAACCGCTTCAAATGAACTTACCTTCACCACATCATGGCTTCTTCTGATAATTTCCGTTGCATTCTGGGCACTGGCACTGATGACCATAAAGAAAGCCAGGATCAATCCCATGGCAATCCTCCTATCTACCCTAAGCTTTCGACTTTTAACTTTTAACTTTCGACCCTTCACTTTTAACTTTTGACTTTCGACATTTGACTGTTCTGGTTCGAACGATTTAAACCTGAACAGGAGGAGAAGTGCCGGAAGTACAACCAGTGCCCCAATTAAGCAGCTTAAAATTGAAACCACGACCAGTATTCCGAAAAACCGAATTGGGGTAAATGAGGAGATGATCAGTACAACAAACCCCACAATGACCGAAAGCGCATTGAATATGATGCCCCGTCCGGTTGTGGTGATGGTAATCATCACTGCTTCTCTGGCTATTCGTTTCTGTTGCCTCTCCTCTCTGTATCGCCATAAAAAATGAATGGTATAGTCAACACCCACTCCGATCATCACCGAAGAGAGCAGCGCTGTAGCTACATCCAGCCGGATACCGGTGAGTCCCATCAATCCGAAAAGTATCAGCAGGGATATTGAGAGGGGAATGATCCCCAATAATCCTGCGATGGCTGATCTGAAAATAATTGAGAGGAGGATGAAGATAATCAGCAATGCAATCCCAAGGGAGTAATAGGTGCCTGAAAGCACTTTATTGGCCAGCTCTGAACGTACATATCCATAGCCACCAATGGCTGCCATGGTCTGATCCTCTGAAGCCATCATCTCCAGTTTTTCAATGATCTCATTTACGATTTCATTGTTGGCGTCATTGATGCGGATCATCAGATGGGCATTTTCATAATTGAAATCCACCAATTGCTCCAGTTCTTCAGGATTGCCACTCATGGAGTAAAGCTCCATATATTGGGCCACTGCTTCCCGGGTGGGGGGTATTTGATCATAAAGAGGATCTCCGGGATCGTTCAGGGCCTTGCTGATCTCCCTCACCACACCGGAGAACGAAATGGTCAAATCAATGGCATCCAGCTTTTCAAGATCCTCTCTGTACACCTCCATCCTTTTTAGAACATTTGGATCCAGCATGTCACCTGAAAACAGAACAGAGATATTTTCTGATCCGCCAAATTTGCCGTTGATGATCTCTGCAGCCTGCTTGACTTCATGTTTATCAGGAAAGAAATTCTCCTCATTGGAATCAACACGGAGAAAGAGAATCCCTGTAGAGATGATCAGGGTGATCGCCAGGGCTACCCTGGGAATGATCTTGCTTTTTTGGACCACGAAAAGCGCAAACCGACCCAGGGGGTTTTTGTAGGCCTTTGCTTTCCCTTGAACCAATGAAGGGGAGGGTTCCGCTCTTCTTAGCAATGATAGAAGTGCCGGCACCAGAACCAGACTGAAAAATATGGCGAAGATGATTCCAACACTAGCTACAAGGGCCATTTGCCGGGCCGGAATCATGGTGTGCGCCCAAAGGGCTGAGATTCCTGCGATGGTTGTGAGACCAGTCAGTAATATAGGCTTCCAGAGCGACCTGGTAATTTTCCCTGCAATCTCATCCATGGAGGCTCCATTGCCGGAGGCATTTATCTCCTGGTACCTGGCAATCATATGAATGCCATAGTCATTGGCAACTGCAATGAGCAGTATGGGAACGAGCAGTGAGATCACATAAAACTTCCAGCCCAGAATGGGAATCAATGCGATGCCCAATAGGGCCGACATAACCACCACAAGAAAAGGGAGCCATACTCCGCGCCACTCTCTGAATACCATATATAGAAAAATTAGCATCAGGATCAGGGCGATGGGTATCAGGATAACTCCATCCCTTTTAATGTCTTTATCGATGGCTTGTCGAAGGTAGGGCAGACCCCCAAAATGGATCTTTTCTAACCCCTGATGCACCGCAAGTATGGAATAGATCCTGTCAAATACCACATCCTCATCAGCCTCCTTCTCAAGGGTGAGAATTACAGCAGTGGCTTTGAAGTCATCCGACACCAAAATATTGTATACCAGATCGTTTCTCTTTATTTCACTCCTTAATTTTTCTTTTTGCATCTCATTCCGGGGGATGCGAAGGATGGTTGGGTCAACATACATTACCCCCCCTTCGCCATGGATTCGGTTGGATCCGAATATGGAGGAGGTCCTTTTTACACCTTCGATCCGGCCGATCTCTTTATCCACTGTTTTTACACGCTTCAATGTCTCCTCTTCCAGCACATCCCTGGTTTCAAATATGATCATCACCAGGTCCTGATTTCCGAAGACCTCCTCAATCCTGTCGGTATTGACCATGGATGTCATGCTCTTTGGAAAATAATTTTTCAGGTCAGGATCAATCTCGAGCTTGAGAAGTAGTGTAGAGAATCCCAGGGTGACCATGATGGAGATCACGATGATCCACCAGCGCTGTTTTATGATCTTGTTATCCATTGTATACTCAGATATTAAAAGGTTAATTTCAGTGAAAGGTATCCTGCATTGAGTACCGGACCCACCAGGTCAAACAGGGAGTTGTCCGGTCCATAAAGGCTGCTGAATCCTATTGATATTTTGATTCCATCATGCGGTGCATATGAGACACCGGGTTGAAAGATCCACTCTTTAGTGGTGATGTTGTAAATGGCAGGCATCGTGAGTTCCAGACGGTCGTATAAAAAAATCCCGTTCCAGACCAGGAAAACCGAATGGTAGAATTCCTCCAGTTGATAATTGTACAGCCGGTTGAATGCCCCGACCTGTTCCCCGATCGGAGGGGAGTAGTCCAGAATATATTTGCCGTAATACCCCGCCAACAGTGTGCCATGGGAACCTGACCTTTCAATCTCAGTTGTGTAGGAGAGCTCGGGAAATGGTAAATACTCCTCTTCTTCATGAGGTAATATGGTGTGTTGCCAGGCTCCCTCAGCCCTGATGATCCAAGAACCAATGGGAATTGAAAAATCCAGACCAATCATCCTGATTCTGAATGGATGTTCCTGGATACTCAAAGCAATCGGCTCCATGGTCGCCGAATCCATCTCAAGGGAGTTGAAAGCGATACCCGGCCAATGGTGATACCCGTCAAACCAGTATAGTGAGGCATCGATTACACGGGAATGGAGGTCATAGTTGATGCCGTAACTGCCCTCTTTTAGCTCCACTCCGGGAGTCACAGGATCAAGAAACATTACATAGTCAGGCATAGGAACCGGATCGATTAGTAATACACTGGATTGATAGAGGGGTTTCCATGTACCGGTAAGTTGCATGGATGGTCCCAGGTTGATCCTGCCCTGCATGGCCCATACTCCCAGATACATATCATCTTCCTCGGGCGATCTGACTGTGGGATCCAGTGGTGTGATCTTTTCGGATGGATTGAAGACGGATCCTTTTCCCCACGGTGATATCAACTTGCCTGCTCTTAAGCCGGCAGGTCCGGCTGACAGATCCACATAGACTTCCCGGATATTGATCTCAGAGACAGATTGTTGAAATTCGCTCCCGTATTTGAACCGGATATCGGCTTTTCCTGCAGCCCATGCTCCAGCTTTTGCATTCATCAGAAGGGATACCTCTCCATAGGCGCCCTGCAGGTACTTGACCTCTTCTTCAGGAGTATTGCCCACATAAGCCACAGAGCGAATGAATCCCCCCAGGGAAGGGGAGTTGCTAACAAATTTCTCATGATTCCCGGAAAGGGAGGATTCAAACAGGCCCTGTGTAAATGCAGAAGTTGCTCCGGTGAAAAACAGCACGAACAAACTACCAATCTTCAATCCCTTCCACATATTTTTCTTTTAATTCGAAATTACCATCTGGCAGGTTGGGAATCGTCCCGATTGTGCGGTCCGGACTTATGGCGGCTCCTCAACAGGTTCAGACTTGGGGGATTGAACCAATTGCTTTAATAATTGCTATTTTTGCAGGCATGAAGGAATTGATTGAATCCCAACGCAGTTACTTTCTTGCCGGACATACCAGGTCTGTTTCTACTAGAAAACAGACACTCAGGAAGCTACACGATCTTCTGCTGACAAATGAGAAACTACTGGCAGATGCCATTTACAAGGATTTCCGGAAGTCTTTTATGGTCACTGTGGAAAACGAATTAAGCCTTCCATATGGTGAGATCAATGTGGCCATTCGCCGGTTGAACCGATGGAGCCGTCCACACTTTCAGCTTACCAATCTCTCCAACTTCCCTGCACGCTCCAGAAGCATTCCTGTACCTTTTGGAGTTACACTGATCATCGGCCCCTGGAACTATCCCTACATGCTATCGCTGATCCCCGTCATCTCCTCCCTGGCAGCAGGCAACACAGTGGTACTGAAGCCCAGTGAGATCACTTCTAACGCTTCAGCTGCACTGGCCCGGATCATCAACACCAACTTCCCGAAGGAGTTATTGCATGTCCAGGAGGGAGGGGTGGAGGAGACTACCCGGTTGCTCAAACAGAAGTTTGATAAGATCTTCTTTACAGGAAGTACCCAGGTGGGACGGATTGTGATGAAGGCAGCCGCAGAACACCTCACCCCGGTAATCCTGGAGCTGGGGGGAAAGAATCCGGTAATCGTCCTGCCCGATTGTAATCTCAAAAGAACTGCCCAGCGGATTGCCTGGGGCAAACTGCACAACAACGGGAACGCCTGTGTGGCGCCGGACCACCTCTATGTTCATGAAGAGATTAAGGATGCGTTGCTGGAAGAGATCAAGAAACAGATGGAGCGGATTACAGATTCCGATCCGAAAAATAGCCCGTTACTGCCGCGCATGGTGAACGAGCAACATTTCGACCGTGTGATGGGGCTTATTGATCCCCGGAAAGTGGTTATGGGTGGAACCGGTGACCGCTCGGACCTCTACATCGAACCCACCATCATGGATGGGGTAGCTCCCGGGGACAAAGTGATGCAGGAGGAGGTATTCGGACCGGTACTTCCTGTACTCACATTCAACGACCTGGACAAATTGCTGGAAACACTTAAAACCCAACCATCGCCCCTGGCTTTATATATATTCACCAGGAAGATCCGCAAGGCCCGAAAGATATTGAATGAGATGCCGTCCGGGGGTGGGATGATCAATGAAGTGGTCATGCATTTTATCAATATGAATGCACCCTTTGGCGGAATTGGAGAATCGGGGATGGGCCATTACCACGGGAAACCGGGCTTTAATGCCTTCAGTCATCATAAAACCATTATGATCAAACCCTTGTGGTTTGAACTTTTCCTGAAATATCCGCCTCACCGCAAGATATATCTTCGCATCTACAGATCCATCCTGGGAAGATCGTTCAGGAACTTTTTTCGGTAATAGTTTTCTGATATTCACTGGGGGTCATCCCGGTCTTCTCCTTGAAGATCGTATTGAAACTCGATTTTGCATTAAACCCCGAATCATAAGCGATGGCAAGGATAGTAAGGTGTTTGAACTGAGGATCCTTGAGGCATCTTTTCACCTCTTCCACACGGTAGTCATTGACCAGGTTATAGAAATTCTTCCCCATATGTTCGTTGATCACTTCTGAGAGGAAATGCCTCGGTATTTTTAACTGGTCCGAAAGATCGAAAATGGATAATTCACGGTCCAGAAATGGCCTGGACTTGATCATATGATCCTGGATCAGATTTATATAATGTGCCACATCTTTTTGTTTGAGTCCCGATCGCTGGTATTTTTTTGTCTCAGAAGCAGCAGATACAGAGATCTTTTCTTCAGTTGGCCGAACCATCTCTTCAAAAATACTGGGCTGATGAAATCCGAATACCCCAAACAGGAATGTCAGGATGGTGAGGCCAATGAAAGAGAGTTCATAAGGATCAAATGGCATAAAATCCATCATGATATCGATCCCTCCGAAAATGAACATGAGCACATATCCTGTGTAAAATGTGATGGAGAGGCCCAGCAGCCACTGAAGGGTAATTTTTCCTGATGAATAACTCACAAGCTGTTTCAGTCGTTTCTGATGTCTGTTAATCTCAACGAAAGTGGCCACAGAATAGGCAGTAATAGAGACAAAGAAAGTGATCGCATAGACAATCCGAAACGATATAAACCTGTCAGTTACCAGGAATCCGTCAGTACCGCTCATTACCCTTTCATCAATAAAGAGAAGGGAAGCAATCAGAAATATAAAAAAGGGTGAAAAATGCCAGAGGTACCGAAGATCGAACTGCGGTTTTTCGGTGGTCATCCACCTGGCATACAGCAAGAGCAGCGGGCCATAGGTATAGGGTAGTATTTTAATGGGATAGAGCTCAATAAGTGTATCATTGATCAGCACGATAACCATCTCCGTGCAAATAATCAGCAGCCATGCAGCCAGGACCCGGTTGGCCAGCATGCGGGGTTTTTTGACAGCGATCAGTATACCCGCAAACAGGGTTTGCGAAATGCCGATATAGAGGATCGCTTCCATATTTAAATGTACGGATTTTTTATCTACTTTTGATTTTCATTAAGCAACCCTAAATCAATTTTTAAAATGAGCGTGTTATTAAATAAAGACTCCAAAGTAATCGTCCAGGGATTTACCGGAAGTGAAGGAACTTTCCATGCAGAGCAGATGCTTGAATACGGAACAGAGCTAATGGGTGGTGTTACTCCGGGAAAGGGAGGACAGGAGCATCTGGGAAAGCCTGTTTTTAATACCGTGCGTGAAGCGGTTGAAGAGACAGGAGCCGATACATCGGTGATCTTTGTTCCCCCCGCTTTTGCTGCCGATGCCATCATGGAGGCTGGCGATGCCGGGATTAAACTGGTGGTATGTATTACCGAAGGAATTCCCACCTCGGATATGATCAAGGTGAAAGAGTTCTTAACAAACCGGGAAACCCGTCTGATCGGTCCCAATTGTCCGGGAATCATTACCCCAGGGGAAGCCAAGGTGGGTATCATGCCAGGTTTTATTCATGAGAAAGGAGTCATTGGAATTGTTTCCCGGTCCGGGACACTCACCTATGAGGCGGTTGACCAGATTACTAAAACGGGATTGGGACAGTCCACCTGTATTGGAATTGGTGGGGATCCGATCATTGGTACTACAACCCTTGATGCCATCAAATTGCTAATGGAAGACGATCAAACCAAAGGAATTATTATGATCGGAGAGATTGGTGGAAGCATGGAAGCTGAAGCGGCCTATTGGATCAAGGAAAATGGCACAAAGCCTGTGGTTGGATTTATCGCAGGACAAACTGCTCCCAAAGGTCGACGGATGGGACATGCCGGCGCCATTATTGGAGGAAAGGCTGATACTGCAGAGGCAAAAATGAAAATCATGGATGAGTGCGGAATCACAGTGGCGGTTTCTCCAGCTGAAATTGGACAGAAAATGGCACAATTGCTGGGAAATTTATAAACCCCTATCATGATAGGCAGTGAAAAAGAGATAATCGAAGCTGCAGGTCTGATTGCCAACGCCAAACACCTTGTTGCATTCACAGGTGCCGGAATATCAGTAGAGAGTGGAATACCTCCCTTCAGGGGAGAGGGCGGAATTTGGTCAAGTTATGATCCAACTGTCCTTGATATCGAATATTTTTCTTCTCATCCATCCGAATCATGGGAAGTAATATCCAAGATATTTTATGAGTTTTTTAGTGATGCCGAACCCAATGCGGCTCACTACCTCCTTGCCAATCTGGAGCAAAAGGGATTGTTAAAGGCAGTAATTACCCAGAACATAGACAACATGCATTGGGAAGCGGGAAACGCGAAGGTAATTGAGTACCATGGTAACTCGAAATGGCTTAAATGCAACCATTGCGGGGAACGATATGAGATATCACAGGTCTCATTGAATCCCTTGCCACCAAGGTGCCTGAATGACCAGGAGGTATTAAAACCTGATTTTGTTTTTTTTGGAGAGGGTATTCCTTCCGATGCTGCAGGAAGATCCGTGGAGGAGGTGACCCTTGCCGATCTGTTGTTGATCATTGGGACTACCGGTGAAGTGATGCCCGCCGCAATGCTTCCATCTATTGCAAAATCAAATGGTGCTAAAATTATTGAGATCAATCCGCAACGGTCAGCCTATACAAACTCCCTGACCGATCTTTTTTTACAGGGAGCTGCAGGAGAGATCAGCAAACAACTGGATTCATATCTTTTTTAAATAAATCATTTTTTTACATTATTTTACGATCTCTAAATACATTCTAAATAAATAAACATGGATCTATTAAAAGGAAAAGTAGCAGTGGTAACAGGAGCTGCCCGGGGTATTGGCCGTATGATCGCATTGCGTTTTGCCCAGGAAGGTGCAGATGTAGCATTTACTGATCTTTCCAGGGATGAAAATATGGAAACACTTGAAAAAGAGTTATCTGACCTTGGTGTAAAGGGGAAAGGCTATGTGAGCGATGCAAGTGATTTTGAACAGACGCATCAGGTGATTGACCAGGTAGTTGCAGATTTTGCAAAGGTGGATGTGCTTGTAAATAATGCAGGAATCACACGTGATACTCTATTAATGCGTATGGATGAAGAGATGTGGGACCTGGTGATCAAGGTAAACCTGAAGTCGGTCTTCAACTTCACCAAGGCTGTACAGAAATACATGTTAAAGGCACGTACCGGTTCAATCATCAACATGAGTTCGGTGGTCGGTGTAAATGGAAATGCCGGACAGGCCAACTATTCTGCATCCAAGGCAGGGATCCTGGGTTTTACAAAATCGATTGCCAAAGAACTGGGTTCCAGAAATGTAAGGTGCAATGCCATTGCTCCGGGATTCATTCTTACGGATATGACCGATAAATTACCTGACAATGTGAAAGAGGAGTGGATCAAGACCATTCCGCTTAAGCGCGGCGGAAATCCGGAAGATGTTGCTGATGTATCTCTGTTCCTGGCTTCGGACCTATCCTCTTACATGACCGGTCAAACACTACAGGTTTGCGGTGGAATGAGCGTATAGCTGCTTCGCAGCAAGGTTGAAGTTGAAAGTTGAAAGTTGAAAGTGAAAAGTGGAAAGATAAAAGTTGAATATCATCAAGACGAACTCTTTTTTCCTGGTACTTATTATTTCTTTGGCAATTCATGGATGTGCAGGCATTTACAGTGTGGTAGAGTTTGAGGTCCTTGAACCGGCAACAGTTAGTTTCCCCAACCATGTGGGCCAATTACTGATACTTAACCGGGCTCCCGTCTCCCTGAATGTAATTGGGGAAGAGAACAGGAATGATTTAAGTAAAGAACAATTAGTGATGGTTGATACGACCGTCACCAATAGCACTTTCCGTGGATTACTGAAAGTGTTACAACAATCGCCCATTGACAGGTTTCATACCCCGATGTGGCTAAGTGAAAGAAGGGCAGATACATCTTCCCTGGATGATCTGGTACTTACAAAACGGGAGGTGAATACCCTTAGTGATCGGTATGGGGCAGATGCTGTTATTAGCCTTGAACTATACACTGTGAAACTTGATGAGCATCAGGACTTTTACAGTAACGCTCCTGAAATACCCCGAACTGGCTATTATCTGGTTTCCAATAAGATGCAGTGGAATATCTATCTGCCTGATAGTCCGAGAGCATTTGATACGTACACTACTGTAGACACGCTCTATTTTCCCTATTTACTGGATGGCCAGACACAGCCTACACCAAATGGACTCAATATGATCCAGGAACTGTTTTATGAAAGCGGGATGAAATATGGCAGGTACCTTGTACCCATCTGGACACATGCTTCCAGAGTTCTTTATAAGGGGAAAGGGGATTCATTGAAACGGGCTTCAAAATACACTTCACAGGGAGAGTGGGACCAGGCTCATGTCATATGGAAGGATTTGACTGAATCGGACGATAGCACTGTGGCTTCAAAAGCCTATCATAATTTGGCCATCTATTATGAACTGGAAGATAACCTGGATTCGGCCAGTCTGCTGTTGGACAGAGCGCTTATGCTTGATACACTGGAGGTTGTAAGGTTGTACAGGGAAGAGTTGGATATAAGAATTCTGAACCGAAACGAAGTGCTCCAGCAAGTTCGTTAGTTAGAAAGAGTAAAAGAGTAAAAGT